>JAFVCI010000035.1 GCA_017479315.1 Opitutales bacterium
GGGCGCGCATAAAATCAATCACTGCCTCGGTGAGGCGTTGCTGGCGAAGCGGATGGGCAAGAAGAAAATCATCGCCGAAACGGGTGCCGGACAACACGGCGTCGCACTTGCCACCGCGGCGGCTTTAACGGGGCTTGAGTGTGATATTTACATGGGTGCGATTGATGTCGACAAAGAAAAACCGAACGTCGATCGCATGCAACTTTTGGGGGCGAAGGTGATTTCGGTTGCGGGCGGTACGCGAACCCTGAAGGATGCCGTTGATGCCGCGTTTGAGGTTTATGTCAAAACCTATCCCGACGTTTTGTACGCCATCGGTTCCGTGGTCGGACCGCATCCGTTTCCGATGATGGTCGAGCACTTCCAGTCGATTGTCGGGAAGGAAGCGCGCGTGCAGTTTAAGGAATTAACAGGGAACTTGCCCGAATGCGTGGTTGCCTGTGTCGGCGGAGGTTCCAACTCTTTGGGAATTTTTAACGGTTTTCTGCACGATCCGTCGGTGAAGTTGTTTGGTGTCGAACCGCTCGGGAAAGGTACGGCACTCGGTTCGCATGCCGCCAGTATCACGTACGGTAAAGAGGGAATTTTGCACGGTTTTAAAAATCTTGTCTTGCAGGATGAACAGGGGAATGTTGCCGATGCCTATTCGATTGCCAGCGGATTGGATTATCCCGGCGTCGGTCCCAAACATTGTTATCTGAAGACCGTAGGGCGCGTTTGTTACGATACTGTTTCGGACGATGAAGCTCTGGATGCCTTTTATGAACTTTCGCGAACGGAGGGCATTATTCCCGCGTTGGAAAGTGCGCATGCGGTTGCTTATGCCGTACGTTTGGCGAAAGAGAAAAAGTATCGCAACATTCTGGTTAATCTCTCGGGACGCGGCGATAAGGATGTCGAATATGTGCTGGGATTAAAGGGGAACGTTTCGGAATCGAAATAAGGATATCGAGTACGTATTGGGGTTAAAGAAACAGCATGGCTTCGAGGCAAAAATACGGTAAATAAAAGTGGCGTTTGGTCGCTCTTTTACTTTTCCTTTTTTTGTTCGTCGCCGTTTAATGTGCCTTCAATGGGCTTCTAGTATCCTTCGGGCAATGTGCTCCGTTGCTTCAGATCCTTGGGATTTACAGGTCGGCAATGTGGTTTTAAGAAAGTAGCCTCTGTGCGAGGAGCGGTGTCGTATACCAAGGCGGTTTTTATTCCTTAGCATAGCAAATTGAAAAAATTGAGGTCGCAAAGCATTTTTTCAATCTAATAATGATTGTGTATCGCCCGAAATTCTAACTGGGTGCGGTTTCATGCCGGGCTTCGTTAATTTTTTTACCAAGCGTATTTCTAAGCCAAACAACAAACCGTATTCCCGTGTTTTAAACTTGAAAAGCGCATCTGTTTTTTTGCATATTGAAGATGCTTGGAGAGGTGACAGAGTGGCCGAATGTACAGCATTGGAAATGCTGCGTACGCGTAAGCGTACCGAGGGTTCGAATCCCTCCCTCTCCGCCAGAAGCGAGGAATTTTATTTTTTGAAATAGTTTTGGACGTTCGCGGATAATTTGCGGCTTTTATAACTTTTGATAATCCTAGATTGAAAACTTATCCGCAGCATCCGATTTATTCAGCAGTTTTTCCAAGAATAACGGATTGATCTTTAAACAACCTTCCGACTCAAAAACCGGAAAACTTTGGAAAAACAAACCATTTAGCGGATAAACAGCAAACAAAAACCGCCTTCTGCTCACCCCCTGGTCGGGATGGCCGGATTCGAACCGGCGACACCTAAGTCCCGAACCTAGTGCTCTGCTAGGCTGAGCTACATCCCGATGGCTCTATTGAGATAAGAAATGCCTTTTACTTCAAGCTTTTTAACGAAAAAATGTAACACAGCGCGGCGGCGGCGGCATCGGATTCGTCGGGCGGAAGGGCTTTGGTCAAACGCAACAGCTGTGCCGCCATACGGGAAACCTGTATTTTGGTTGCCTGTCCGAGACCCGTGACGGCCTTTTTGATGCGCAACGGTGCGAATTCCGAAACCGGCAAACTTTGCAATGCGACTGCCGCCAGACAGGCACCGCGCGCGGATCCCAGAATGTGCGCCGTGCGAAAATTTTGAACGTACACGGTTTGTTCAACGGCGACCGCGCGAATTTCGTGTTCCTCCAAAAGCCGTCGAGTCGTCGAAAAAATTTCTCCCAAACATTCGGTGAAGGAGCGGCGCGCCGTCAGTTTCAGCGTTAGCGATGTTATATAATTGACGGCACGCGCATCGACCGCTTCCAAAACGGCGAACCCGGAGCCGCGTAAACTCGGATCGATGCCGAGTACCTTGCCGCAAAAATTCGAACCTTGAATCGCAAAGGCTTTTTTTTCGGGACGCGACCGCTTCGTCAGGGCGTTCGTCCACAGCGCGCGCCGATTGTTCATTATTGGGTGGCTTTTAACGCCGGGATGCGCAACTTCATGCCGATTTTTAAACTGTTCGCCGACGGCAGAATGTCGCGATTTGCCTCGTAAATCAGTTTCCACTTCACCGCCGAACCGTACATTTTCAGGCTGATTTTCGAAAGCGAATCCTCGTACTGTACGACATAAGTGCGTTCGCGGGACGCTTCCGACGGCGTTGTTGTCGCTACGACGGTGTTCTTTATGGCTTCTTTCGCGGGTGCATACGATAAGCGCGTTTGTGCCAGTTGTGCCTTTAAACGCGCATTTTCTTCCCGCATCTGCTTCAAAACTTCCGTCAAACGGATATACTCGGGAGTTTCGGCGGTACGATTACCGAGCGGCAACGTGAGTGCGAATTCCTTTTTCGCCGTTTCGATGAGCTGCATCGCAATTTTTGAACGCGCACCGTCCGTCGTTTGGGACAGGTAACGTTGAAAATGATAAATCGCGCCGATCGGATCGCTTTTAACGGATAGCTGACCGAGTTGAAAATGCGTTTCGGGACAGGAAGCTTTTCTCTTTTCGACGAGACGATTGAGCAATTGAAAGGCTTCATCGGTACGATCCGTTCGCAAACATTGCTGTGCTTCCGCGAACAGCGGTTCTTCGATCTCCGAAGGGAGCCGAAGAGGATGATTTCGTCGGAAAAGAAACAACAAAAACAAAGCACCAGCTGCAATCCAAAGCCACCGCTGCTTCCGCATGTTTTTATTATTGCGCGTACGCCAAATGAAGCAAGAGGAAAGCCGTTTTGCGACGCATGCGAGACGGTACGGCGGGTATATTCAATCGTCGGGATAAAAAGACAGCCGATAAACGTGACGAATATAAAATTGTATTTTCGGCATTTTTCGAATAAATTCGGAGCGTGAGTCGTTTAACGAAAGTACTGTTTCATCTTCGGAATTTCAATAGGTCGCGCATTTCGTATCTGGAGACGCATTTGTGCGATCACTGTAATTTAAACTGTAAAAGTTGTACGCACTTTTGTCCGTTGGTGACTGAACCGACGTTTACGGATTTGGAACAATATACAAGGGACATACAAACGCTTTCAAAGAAATTGGCAATCCGCACCATCCGCCTCATGGGCGGCGAGCCGTTGTTGCACCCGAAGGTAAATGATTTTATACGCGTCACGCGCGAAGCGTACCCGCATTCGAGAATTTTCGTCGTTACTAACGGTTTGTTACTGCTGAAAATGCCGAATGATTTTTGGGAAACGTTGCGTCAATATCGTATTCGCATTCATTGGAGCAAATACCCGCCGCTGAAAGATAAGTTTTCGGAAATCGAACAACGCATCAAAGATGCACATATCCCGTATCACGGCGGCGATGCAAATGTTTTCGGCACTTTTTCGGCGTTCGGTTCGGACGAAAGCACGGATCTCAAAGAAGCGTTTAAAGCCTGTCACAACGGTTGCACGAATTTATACCGCGGAAAAATCTATACCTGCCCGGCGTGTTACGTTTTTCGCGCGAACAACTACTTCCATGCCAATCATGAAGTTCCCGAAGGTTGGGATATTTACAAATACAGCGGTAAAGAATTACAAAACTTTCTGAACAAGCCGATTTCGTTTTGTCGTTATTGTCATCACGCGGTGCATCCGAAATCATTTCCCTGGGAAGTGTCTAAGCGGAAGGCGGAGGAATGGATGTAAAGGATGAACAACAAGTATTCGCCGTTAAATTCAAGCCTGTCGCTTGCGATTTTTGGTGTACAAGTGAAAGTTTTTATAAGTATTTAAAAACAATCCGCTTCTATCTCAACTTCCACGGGTGCATGGTCGGAGCCGAGTGTATCGGATAAAATTTTACAGCCTTTAATCGACGGCAGCAGTTCTTCTGAAGCGAGAAAGTAATCAATCCGCCACCCGATATTGCGTTCCCGCGCCCGCATGCGATACGACCACCAGGTGTAACAATGCGGCGTTTTCGGGTAAAAATATCGGAATACATCGACAAGTCCCGCATCGAGATGTTCCGTGAACGATTGCCGCTCTTCGTCGGTAAATCCGGCACTGAGATGATTGGCATCGGGATAGGATAAATCGATCGGCTGATGCGCGACATTCAAATCGCCGCACCAAAGTATGGGCTTGGTCGTTTGCAGTTTTTTAACCAGCGAGCGAACGGTCGCATCCCATACTTTTATGCGATAAGGAAGCCGCTGCAGGTCGCCTTGTGAATTCGGGACGTAAGTATTGACCAAAAAAAATTTCTTAAACTCCGCCACGAGGATACGCCCTTCCGGATGTTCCGCATCCGCATCGAGACAGCGCACCGACAGCGGTTCGATATCGGAAAAAATCGCCGTCCCGGCATACCCTTTTTTAGCGGTACTGTGGTTGAAATACGTGTATTTAAAACCTTCGATTTTCGGGCAGGTTTCGGCATCGACGCGCGTTTCCTGCAGACAAAGAATGTTCGGTTTTTGTTGTGCCGCGAATGTGTAAAAGTTCTTCCGTAAAATCGAACGCAGACCGTTCACATTCCACGTCACAATTTTGACGGGTTCCATCAATAGCTGATGCCGGGCGCGAGCGGCATCTCCGTTTCCCAATCGGCGGGACGCCCCCACGGCAATTCCGAATCGTCCAGTTCGCGGGTGTGCGATTTTTTTTTGTCCTTCGTATGATCAATTTTTTCCGCTTCCGCGAGTTGCATCGCCGACCGACGGTCGACCTTTGAAGAGGTCGTTTGCCCGCAACCGCCGCCGATAAGCAGGAAGACGAGAAAAAAACGCCGTAAAAATTTACCCATGAAAACCATCACAAATTTACGCCCGCCTGAACCGTCACATACGGTCGTTCACCCGAACAACGGCGTGTACCTGTCGGAGAATCGCAACCGCTTAACGAAAGTAACGTAAAAAGCGCAAATGTACGTGCCGCGGTGCTCATTCAACGGCTATTCTATTCCGTAGGTGCTTTGCGTCAAGGGCGAAGCGGTATGTCGGATAATGCGTTCGTTAGCGGCAAGGTATTCCAAAATTTTAAAAACATCCTCTGTATCCGAAATTTTCAGGGCATTTGCCAATGCTTCGACTGAAAAGGTTTCCGCACGATGCTCCGACAGATACGAGAGAAGGCTTTTTTGCAGTTCCAAATAGCGTTTGGCGGCTTTTTTGCCCGCTTCCACGCCCGGCTGATGGTAAGCGTTGATGTGAATAAAACTTGCGTAAAACCCGACAGCGCGCTCGAACAGCGCCACCAACGCACCGAGCGACCGTTCATTCAATTCTTTCAGCGTAATCGTAATCGACGGTCGTTGCACATCCGACAACGCCGCACGCGTTCCGAGGAAGAAACCTTCGAGGAAATCGCCGCTCGTCAGTCCCGGCTCAACCTCCACCGAAGACGGTCGGTTCGATTTTTGCACCTCAATAAACGTCACGAACGCATCCTCCAAACCGTCGCGCAGTTGTTGAACATAGGCGTGTTGATCGGTGGAGCCTTTGTTGCCGTACACCGTGAGACC
>JAFVCI010000004.1 GCA_017479315.1 Opitutales bacterium
GGAATAAGACAAATTTTAAGCGTTCGTCGAAACGCGAGGCGGTCGGTGTTCGAAAGACGGCGACCTCCGCCGAAACGCCTGCCGTTGCATCCGTAACATCCGAACGTCGCAAAAAAAATTCCGAAGCATCAAAAAATTCCGAAGCGTCGTCGGAAAAAAAAGACAAGCCGTTATCCAAAACCGAAATTGAGGCTTTAAAGGCGACAATTAATTGGGACGAACCGCTGTCGTTGTCACCCGCCGTACACGCGGGAACGTTGAAAAACGGCATGCGTTATTACATTTACCCGAAAAAAGGCGATTGCGATGCCGTCAGCCTGCGCCTGTTGGTCAATGCCGGTGCGTTGATGGAAACCGACGCCGAAGACGGTCTGGCGCACTTTACGGAGCACATGGTGTTCAACGGCAGTAAGCATTTCAAGCCGGGCGAGCTCATCCCGTACTTTCAGGAGAACGGCATGAGTTTCGGTGGCGACACCAATGCTTTTACGTATTACCTGCATACCTGTTACAAGCTGGATGTTCCGAAGAACGACGAAGCATCGTTGCGAAAGGCGTTAACGGTACTGAACGACATGGGTTTCGAAGCTTTGTTTTTGCAGAAGGAAATCGATCGCGAACGCGGCGTCATTTTGAAGGAAATGCTCAACCGACAAGTCGATACCGTTCGCACGTGGGAAGCCGTCAATCGATTTATCTTTTCCCAATCGTTGCTGTCGAAGCGTTTTATCATCGGAACGAAGGAAACGCTGAATGCGATGAAGACGGAGGATTTTGTCCGCTTTTACGGGAAGTGGTACACGCCGAACCGTATGTCGCTGATTATAACGGGTCCCGTAGACGTTCAAAAAACCGTTCGTTTCATTGAACAAACCATGACGCAAACGGCGGAAGAGCCTGACATCGGCACGTTTCCGCCGCCGCAAAACGGTTTGACGGTTAAGGTCGTTGACGATCCGGAGATGTCAAACACGTACGTCGTGCTGACGGCGGTGCAACCGTTTCGCGGTTCCGAGACGGTTACGTTGAAAGACAAATATCGCGAAAGCATTCGGGCACTCATCGGCATCATGTTGAAGGAACGATTGGAGGAACTGAGAAAAACGGCACCCGTAGCGGATGCTTTCTTTGATTGGGAAAGTAATTTTCGCAAATTTGAAACGGGCGAGTGCATCTTTTTGTGCGATTCAAAGGATGCGGACGAAGCCGTACGATTGTGCGAGCGTTTGATACGTTCGGTCACGCTGTTCGGTTTTGCACCGTCGGAGTTGGAGTACGCCAAATCCGTCATCAGAAATCGCCTGCAATCGGAAATCATCAGGGAGCAATCGGCTTCGGCGCGCGATCTGGCGGACGGAACGGTGGATGGTCTGATGAAACAGGATGTTGTTTTTTCCGCAACGCAACAACAGGAATGGTTCCGACAACTGGCGCCGACGATTACGGCGGAGGATTGTCATGCGCTTTGGAAAGAATTGTGGGGTAACGGCAGCTATCTGTACGTCGGCGGCAATTTGGGCTCAGAAATAACGGAAGCACACGTAAGGGATGTTTTTCTGAAATCGCAAAAAGAAGTATTGTCAAGACCAAAACCGCTTGAAACGATTGAATTTAAGTCGCCGTTTTCGAAGCATAAGGAGGGGAGAATTTTCGACTATCGCTACCATCCCGATTTGGGCACCGAAACATTCACGCTCGGCAACGGCATTCGCGTGACGCTGAAACATACGGATTTTGAAAACAACACCATCCTCGTTCATGTCGGCATCGGTTGTGGTCTGATGGATTTCAAACAGACGCCGTATCCGGGGTTGCCGCACCTGCTGAGCGCGGCATTCGTCGCGGGCGGGCTCAAACAGGGTTCGCAAACGGCGCTTAATCGTTGCTTTATCGGTAAGAACATCGGTTTGGATTTTGATGTTGATGAAGACTGCTATGCCTTTAAATGCAGCACGGATCGCGAAAACCTGAAAACACAGCTGGAATTGATCGGTGCCTACCTTCTGGAGCCCGGGTATCGAACGGAGGGTGAGGAGCAATTTCGAAAAATGCTCCCGGGACGTTACGAAGAGTTTGCGCATAAACCGAACGGCGTGATCATGTCGGCGGTACAGGAATTTTTATCCGGCGGTGATGCGCGTTACTTTTTCCCGCCACGGGAAATTCTTGAAAAACGAAATTTTGTCGAAGCATCCTCCGTTTTAAAGCCGATTTTTGAAAAACAATACATGGAGATCACGGTCGTCGGGGACTTTAACCGTGATGATCTGATGAAACGGCTGTTTGCAACGTTCGGGCAGTTGCCGTCGCGCGAAAGGAAGAAAACGATACCGAAGGATTCGGGCAATTCGTTTTGGCCGAAGTCGCAAACAAAGGAATTTCCGTTCGATTCGAATATCGATAAAGCGGTTGCGTTTGCGGTCTGGCCGATAAAACCGTCCGAAGATCCCCGCGAAACCGCGAAAATCGATGTACTGTGCGATATTTTGACAAATCGTCTTGTAAAAAGCATTCGGGAGCAAAGCGGCAACACGTACGCGCCCTATGCTTCTTCTTATATCACCGAAACCTTCGGTCGCGGTTGCGTAAAAGCGTACGTCACAACCTCATCGGACAAACTGGAAGCCGTCGGCAAACAGATGGTTCAACTGGCGAACGACATGGCGGACAAGGGCATTACTCAGGAGGAATTGGATCGTGCCGTCAAACCGCTGATTTCGGCATTGGAGAAAAATCGCGTCACCAACGATTTCTGGATGGAATTTTTAAAGAACGCACAGGCGCGTCCCGAAAAACTTCGGTGGCGCCCGTCGGATGAGGCACGCTATCGGAAAATAAAACTGAAAGACATTCAGGCATTGGCAAAACGTTATTTGAAGCGAGAGAATGCGATTTGCATGCTGGTGAAGCCGAAGTTGTGGAAAACGAGTTTAGAGCAGGATAGGAAGAGTGATAGGGTATTCAATTGAATACGGATCGTTGATGTGTTTTTGATGCTTCTCTGTGAAATGTAAAATTTCTGTGATGCTGAAAGTGCGTTTAAAGAGAAGGGTAGCAAAAGGCGTTTGCATGTACTTTGATTTTTGAGGGACTCGTGTACTGAAAATTTTTCGACCGCGAAGTATTGTTCAAACAAGATCTGGTTTTTTTGTGAATAGGGAAGTGCTATACTTTTCAAATTGTAGCATTTGTTAGGGGCGTTGTTAAATGAAATGCAATATGGGAGTTGTATGTTGTTCATTTGAAGTGAATGTTTGGGGAAGGGTGTTTCTTGTCTCTTGGTGCGTTTTGCGCTTTTTTGTCTCCTTTTTTCTTTAAATCTTGTTTCGCTCTGATTACATTGTCACAGTAAAGGCGGTTGCATGAAACGTTTCGGGTTCGTCGGTTCCTTCATTGCGGCATTGTTCTTATGTAAAAATATACCCGTCCGAGCTGTTCCCATACTGACATCCGACAAGCCTGTCGTGTATGACACCAAAAAGCGCGCATCCGTCGCCGAAGGAAACGCGGAATTTTTGAACGACGGACTGCGGGTACAAGCGGATAAGATTTACTATTTTGCCGAAAGCGCAAGGGCATTGGCGGAAGGACACGTGCGCATCACCAACGGCGATTACCGTTTCCTGGCACCGTCGGGATCCTATTGTCACACGGAGCAAACCGTCGAAGCCGCTTTTTTTCGCATGTCCACGGGCGGACACGGGTACTGCGGCGAAGCCTTGCGCGGTCAAACGAAGGAACGGCTGGTTTCCGATCACGTGCGGCTGGATTACCGCGGCGTGCATGACAGAGACTTGCTTGGTTTCCACATTTTGGCACGGCAGGGCGTGTTTCGTCCGAAAAAGGATGTGGTTTTGAAGGATGCGGTGGTCAAAATCGGTCCCGTTCCGGTGCTGGTTTCGCCCATTTATCGCCATAATTTCGAAGAGGCGTGGGTGCGTTGGAAGTCAGAATGGACGCTGTTGGAGAAAAAACCGTCCGAGAAGTACGGTCATTACATGCGAAACGACATCCGTTTCCACATGGGTTGGCCGGTGAAACCGGGCGTGATGATCGATTATTACCGCAAGCAGGGTGTCCTTGCCGGATTCATGGCGGATTACGAAGATCGCTCGACGCTTTTGGGCAAAGGACATATCGAGGGAGCGCGCATTCACGACGAAAATCTGGATATTGCCAATCGGACGATCGACAAAAAAGGGCACGATTTGAAAAATTCCCGCTTTTGGTTCGAATGGCAACATGTCGGGCACGTCGGTACGTCGAACGATCTCGTTGTTCATACGCAGTGGATGCGCGATCCGTACGTGATTAAGGATTTTCGTCCGGCAAACAACGACGGCACGCGGCAACATCCGGATAATTTTGTCGAAGTTTCGCACCGCGGCGACGCCTCCGTGACAAGTTTGCTGGTGCGTTACAAACTTAACCGTTTTCAGCGCATACAGGAGCGTTTGCCGGAAATCCGTTACGAACATGCGTTGGAGCCGATCGCCGATACGCCATTTTACCAACAGTACGGTTTGGGCGTCAGCCACCTGCGCGAACGTCCGCTGGACGAAAAGGATACGGAGATTTTTGATGAAACTTACGAAGCGGATAAGGAGCGCATTTTAAAACGCACCGATGCCTTCTACGGCGTTACGATGCCGATTGATTGCTCCCCGCTGTGTACCGTCACACCGTTGGCGGGCGGGCGGGTTGCGCATTATTTCGGACTGAACCGCGGCAATCGCAGTCAATACACGCGTTTTTTGGGGCAGGTTGGCTTTGACGTCCGTTTGCGCTCTTACGGCGATTATTCCTATACCAACGAATGGTGGAACATTCATGATTTCCGTCATTTAATGAAACCGTTCCTGCAGTATCGTTACATGCCGGACGGGCATTCGGGCAACGCGTTTATCCCGGCGGTCGATCGCGAAGCCGTCGACACCAACGAACAATCGCCGTCGTTGCGGGAATTGGATCTGTTGCATCGGCGCGATATCGATGACTGCCACGGCATGCATGTCGTACGTTTGGGTCTTGAGAATGTCCTTTATACGAATTTCGAAAACGGCGGCAGTACGCAATGGATGTACCTCAACGCCTATCAGGATTTCAACTTGAAGTGCGTTGCCGGCAATCGTTCATTGGCGCACAAGGTTTCGGATACGCACGTGGATTTCGGCTGGAACCCGGCACCGTTCTTCGGCTTTAACGAAAAACTCTGCTACAGCTTTGCCGAAAAACAGCTTCTGTCGATGGACTCGTCGGTTTCATTTAAAGAAGGCGAATTATGGACTGCGAGCATCACGCATACGTACCAACCGGGCAATCCGCGCAGTAAAACCAAAGCCCGCAAAACTTCCAACCAATTATCCTGGAACATGACGTATCACATCAATTCCACCAACGCCTTTTCCGTCGGTCAGAAATTTGATTTACACAAAACCGACTTTATCAGTCAAACGTATACCTGGCATACGCTTTTAGCGAAAACATGGAACCTGGATGTCGTTTTTAAGTGGAGTAAAAGGGGGCAATGGGAGATTAAGTTTTTGTATCGGTTTGCGGCGTGGTAGTGGGGGGGAA
>JAFVCI010000036.1 GCA_017479315.1 Opitutales bacterium
AAAGCGACGTTTGGGATGTCACGGTACCTTCTTTACGTCCCGATGTTACCTTCGAAGCGGATTTTGCGGAGGAATTCGTACGTTGGTTCGGTACCGATCGCATTCCGTCGAATGTACCCGGCGGCATTGCCTGCGAACTGACGGATGCACCGGAACATGTTTTACGCCTGAAACACGCGGAAATTTTATCGAATGCGGGTTTTTACGAATGTTACACCGATTCGTTAAGTCCGAGATCGTGGTACGAAGGATTTTTAACCAAAGAGCAACTTTCGGCATTATGCCTTGAAAAACCTCTGAGCGAAGAACACGCCTGTCTGCGATTTTCGCTCATCCCCGGTTTGGTAGGTGCGTTGTCCGAAAATCGTAATCGCGGCAATCGCACCGAACGTTTATTCGAAACGGGTCGCATTTTTAAAGTCAATTCCAGGGGGCAGCTCTGCGAATGCTTTGCAACGGCGTTTGTCGTGTGTCCGTCGCGGGAACGAACCTGGAAAGCGGGTGAGGGTTGTGATTTTTACCGTGCGCAAACGTTGGTGCAGGCTTTAATTGCGGCGGGCGGTCAGATGCCGTCGGCGGTTTTGTCGGCGGGAAAGGATGTTTCTCCGCTGTGGCAGGACGGTTACGGCGGCACCGTCGGTCGTTGGGAACAGCGCGGTTTTGAAGCAAATCTCGGTTATTTGAATTTAAATTTTACGCAGCGTTGGTTTAAGGAGGAAGCCGTGCTCGCGGCGGAATGTTTTTGGTTGCCGGAGCGCATTCGCATTCCGTCATCCAAGATTTTACAACCGTATGCCGAAACGCCGACCGTCACCAAAGACCTGGCGTTGTGGGTTCCGAAGGAGACCTTGTGCGAAACGGTGCGTCAAACGTTGGTGAAATTGCTGAAAAAATTAACCAAGCACCCCGTGGAAGTGTGCGACGTGCGTGTATTTGACGTTTTTGAAGATGTGAAGAACGATCGCAAAAGCTTTGCCTTCACGCTTACGTTTGGCGCATCGACGGGTACGCTCAAAGACGAACAGGTGCGTCCGATTTTTGAAGGTTTACAGGAGCAGATTGAAAAGCAGGGAACTTATCGGGTAAGGGACGGGAGTTGAGCTTTTCGTGTGCATTATACATGGGGTTTCGTTCATGCTTTTTGTGTCTCCGCTTGTTTTTTTCTCTTATTCTCTTCATCTATCTTCACGAAGTAGGGAAATGAATCCAGATCTTTATATCCCCCGTATATACAGCCGTGCTCTTTCACGCTTTGCGGAAGTTTCTTGAATTTGGCAAGTGTTTTTCTGCAATCGTTTCTGAATTTTTGCAAACACTCGGGTTCTTTATTGTCAATTTCTGACCCCGTCATGGCATCGTAAAAAGGTCGAATTTCCCCCGTAAATTCGAGGAATTTTTTGTTTAATTCCTTGCATTTTTCGTCACTCAATGTTTTTTCGCCGTTCAATTCTTCGTTTTCTTTTAATGCTGCATCTATGTCGTTGTTGAAGGATGTAATGAACTCCTTTGCATTGTTCAAAAAATTATTTGTGACATGTGAAAATTGATTGGAAAGAAGGGTGAACAAACTTTTGCGACATGCGCCCGGATGCTCTTTCCGTATGAAATCACACGTATCAATTTTATCCGCCAATTCTTTAATTGCGTTGAAATCCGCTTCGGTTTTGAGATCGGTCAGTTTTTCCGCAATTTCCATGCCTTTACCGATTGTTCTCAAAAAACCGTATTGTTGTACCTTGAAAATGTCTTTTTTGTACAGTTCGCGGAAGCCGTCCCGAATAAATCCCGGAAGGCTTTGGTCGCCGGCGATATTTTCGACTGTATTCAAAAACGTTTCGATGCATCCGGAGATATTGCCAATCACGGTTGAGGTTATTTTTCCGTTGGAATTTGCCTGTGTGTGAATCAATTCTCCCAACGCATCAATGTTTTTTTCAACATTCCGAAGCAGTTTCTCCGGTTCCTGTCGGTAAAGTCCGATGTTGGTAAAGAATTGCGCGATGCGTCCGAAACCTTTTCCCGCCATATTGGCGGTAAAAATATCGCCGAAACTTCGTACCGTGCGTGATGCTTTGAGTAGTTTGGCGTCGTTTAAGAAATTTTCCTGCAGTTTTTTAACGGACGTTTCAAATTGTGCCGTTTTGTTTTCGGTAACTTTTGGAGAATGCGGTTGCGAACCGCTGACGGGATCTAGGTCGGTCGGGATTTTGTGATCGATAACGTTTTGTACCATGGTGCTTAATTATAAATCGGTCTTTCTTTGAAAATTTTCACAAAAATTTCCTCCGCAAGGGTTTATCGATTGAATAAAAGACTTTAAAAAGGCAACTGTATGCCACATATGCATGAATTAGGGATTGCTTCAACGAATATCCGACGCACAATATGAAAACGGAGGCTTTTGGAGCATTTTATGAAGGCGGATATCGATCAACTGGCAAAATTTGCGTGCATACGATTTTCGGAAGAAGAAAAGGCGATTTTTCAACAGCAGTTGCAGGACATGATCGGCTATTGTTCGAAATTGGATGCCATCGATACAGAAGGTGTCGAGCCGCTGTTGCATACGTTCGAACAGGAGGATAACGTCTGGGGCGGAGATGAGCCGGCAGCATGCGACGGTTTGAAGATGTTGGAGCAAAACGCGCCCGAAATGCGCGACGGACAGTTGGTGGTGCCGAAAGTTTTGTAAGAACGGAGGGTGTGGCGTTTTTTATATAAGGCAGTCGGCAGTATTGAAGGGAGCGGTTTAATAAACAAAGGATCGGATGGGCATGGAGGAAGAAACGTTATTTTTGCCGTTGGAACAGTTGGTTGCGGGGTTGAACGAGAAACGATTTTCGTCGGAAGAATTGACGAAGGCGTACATCGAACGCACGAAGCGGTTGGAACCTGAAATCAAAGCTTTCTTGTCGTTTGACGAAGAAAAAACACTTCGTGAAGCGCGCGCGTCGGACTAGCGCCGTTCGCAGGGGCGGTTGTTGAGCGAATATGACGGTATTCCCATCGGGTTGAAGGATATTTTTTCCGAGAAAGGACAACCGCTTACGTGTGCGAGTAAGATGCTGGAACATTACGTCAGCCCCTATGACGCCACCGTGGTGGAACGTTTGAAGGCAGCCGGAATGGTGTTATTCGGACGTTTGAACATGGATGAATTCGCCATGGGGTCGTCGTCCGAAAATTCCGCTTTTCAGGTCACGCATAATCCGTGGGACGTTACATGCATTCCGGGCGGAAGCAGTTCCGGAAGCGCGGCGGCGGTGGCGGCAGGCGAAGTCCCGCTGGCATTGGGAACGGATACGGGCGGCTCCGTCCGTCAACCGGCGGCATTGTGCGGCGTGGTCGGCACCAAACCCACCTACGGACGCATCAGCCGTTACGGCATTGCCGCATTCGCCAGTTCGCTGGATCAAGCCGGCGTGTTCGCACGAACAGTTTCGGGAGCGGCGGCGATTTTAAAATTACTGTGCGGTGCCGATCCGAAGGATGCCACAAGTGCGCGCAGGGAAGTGCCGGATTTTTGCAAAGAAATACAAAATAATCGCGGAAAGAAATGGACATTGGGCGTTCCGGAAGAATACTTCGGCGACGGTTTGGATTCGGAAGTCAAAGAAGCGGTGTTGGCGGCGGTTGATTTTTACAAACAACAGGGTTATACGATTAAACCGATTCGACTGGAAACGTTGGAGTACGGTATTTCGGCGTATTACATTATCGCGACCGCCGAGGCCTCGTCGAACCTGGCGCGTTACGACGGCGTCCGTTATACGTATCGCAGTCCGAACGCCAAAACGACGGAGGAGATGTTTTCGCTTTCCCGCAGCGAAGGTTTCGGTTCGGAGGTGAAGCGGCGCATTTTGCTCGGTCTGTATGTACTGAGCAGCGTAGAATACGACGCTTATTATTACGATAATGCACAAAAAGTGCGGCGTTTGATTTACAACGACTTCGCGGAAGCATTCAAAAATGTGGATGCGATTGTGACACCGACCTCGCCCGCTCCGGCAACGAAGATCGGCGCGAAAAGTACGCCGTTGTCCGTTTATCTGAGCGACATTTATACCGTTTCCGTGAACCTTGCGGGTCTGCCGGGCATATCCATCCCCTGCGGTTTCTCAAAGTCAAATCTGCCGATCGGCCTGCAACTCATCGGCAGACCGTTTGATGAAGGCACGCCGTTGTCGATCGCGGAGGCGTTTGAAGGGGGGCATGATTTTTGGGAGAGGAGATCGAGGATAGGGAGTTGAAATGAGCGATAAAGTTTAAAGAAGCGAGAAATAGTTATGAAAATAGAAGACAAATTGGAGATTGTAATTCCAACGTTTAATCGATGTGAAAAGCTGGGCATTACGTTTTCGTACCTGTTGGGCGAAAACAGCCCGGTCAAAAATTGTGATATTACGATTTTGGATAATTGTTCAACCGATGATACGCCAAATTTAGTAAAGAAAATTGCCGAAAAACATCCCAATGTGCGCTATCGCAGGAATGCGAGGAATATAGGGATTTGGGGAAATCTTCTGAGAGCAAATGAAATTGCATCAAGAGAGTATTTTTGGGTTTTGGGAGATAATGATACCTACAATTGGAAGTGTTTTAATGAAGTTCATAAAGGTATCGAGGCCGGGGCAGATGTACTTGTAATCACCTACGGGGATTGCGATTGGAAACCAAAAGATCTCCGCACATGGGTAGTACTGCCCGGAGGTTGGGATATATGTCCCTGCTTGATACTAAAAACATCAAACATTACAGATGAAATGCTTCGCTTAATGTTAGAGGTTGCATCAAACAACTTCACAATGTACCGTGGTGTTTTGCTTTTAAATCAAAATCCCAATCTTAAGGTGATTGCCGTGAAAGCGGACGTTGTAAATTGGGTCAGACTAGAGAAAAAAAGTTACAACGATGGTACAGCATTTCCATTGATTAGAGAAATGGCATACACTCTAATGTTTAGAGAAATAAAAATAAAAACAATACAAAGAGAAGTGTTCGATTATATGTTTTCTCCTTGTGGGGTTATCATAGGTCTATACATGGGTAAAAAACGCTTTTGGTTGCATTTCCTTCTTGCTCCCTGGAAACAGAAATTTCATCTTTTAATTACAGGACATTGGAAATTATTCAAACGAATATTGCAAAAATTGATTCATTTGGATTTTAGCATAAAAAACTAAGTTCATGCAATTTATACCATTAAAAGTCAAAGGTGTTTTCCTGATTGAGAGATCATGTTTTGAAGATGAACGCGGTGTGTTCTATCGACAATTTTGCAAACGGGAATTTGAGAAAGCCGGGATTGCGTTCGATGTAAAGCAGATAAATATCTCCATCAATCCGAACGCTGGCACGTTGCGTGGGTTGCATGTTCAGAAAAAGCCGTATCAAGAGGCAAAAATAATCAGTTGTATACAGGGAAAAATTTTTGATGTGTTGGCAGATGTACGTCCGAACAGTCCGACATATTTACAATGGATCGGCGTGGAGTTGTCCGGCGATAACCGAAAAAGTTTATATTGCCCGCCGGGCGTTGCGCACGGTTTTCAAACGTTATGTGATCAATGTATTGTGTGTTATCTGGTGGATGAGTTTTATACTCCCGAAGCTGAAGCTCCAGTGCGCTGGAATGATCCGCAGTTGAATATTAAATGGCCTGCATGCGATTATCGAATCGTCAGCCAAAAAGATGCAAGTGCGCCGTTTCTCAAGTAGAGAATGAGGAAAATGAAGAAAAGAATATTATTAACGGGTGCGAGCGGGTGTATTGGTAGGTATGTACGAGAAATTCTTTTACAAAAAGAATTTGAGGTATATGCTCCTACTCGACGGGAAAGTCCAGCTGGAGGCGGCATTCATTGGATAAAAGGAGACATCCTGGATGGCACTTTTATCGATAGAATGATGGCGGGAATTAAACCCGAATGTTTATTGCATTTGGCGTGGAACCTTGAGGAAGGGCATTATCAATCGAACAAAAATTACTCTTTTCTGTCATCGGGAATTCGTTTAGCGCAGGCTTTTGCCGAAAACGGCGGGAAACGGGCGTTGTATATCGGCAGTTTCGCGGAATATGCGACTTCCGATCGCCCGTTGAAGGAAACGGATGCCTTGGATTTGGATCAAACGCATTATGCTTTTTGCAAGCATCACCTGCATGAAATTGCGGAGCGGTATTTCCGTGTAAATGGTGTTTCTTTTGGTTACGCTCGAATATCTTTCAATTTCGGTGCTCGGAATATACACAGACATCGGTTTATGGGTTTACTGTTGGAACATTTCCGAAATGATCAACCGCTCGTCATTAAAGGCGGATCGTTATTGAGAGATTTTATTTACGTCAAGGATACTACGGCAGCGTTGGTGCAATTTTTAGGGAGTGATGTTGAAGGTACGGTGAATATCTGTACCGGAAAGGCGACATCGACAAAAGATTTTGTAACGTTGTTTGCAAAAAAAGTCGGGAAGGAACATTTGTTGGTTTTTAAAGATGATTGTGCCGATCAGGTGCCTATACAATTCGGTGATACCACGCGTTTGGTGAAAGAGGTCGGTTATACGCCGCGTTACACGGTGGAACAGGGATTATCGGAAATTGCAGAGGAGTTTTTAAAAGCAGAAAAAGAACGAAAAACGAAAAATTGACGGTATCGTTCGGTTACAATGGTTGAGGTGTGTTGGTGAGTTTCGGCAGGTTGAAAGTTTGTGATGGCGTAAGTAGTTTAGAGATTGTCGTCTGAGAATAAGAAGGTTACCTTCAAGGAAGAGTTGTTTATGTCACAATATGAAGCGGTAATCGGATTGGAAGTACATGTGCAGTTGAAGACGCGCACGAAGTTGTTGACGCGTGCATCATATCGGTACGGAGAAGAACCGAATACGTTGACGGATGAAGTCGTACTCGGGTTGCCGGGGACGTTGCCGGTGCTGAATAAAGCAGCGATTTTAAAGGCGGTACAAGTCGGTTGTATGTTCGGGTGCGAGATTGCGCGCAGGTGCAAATGGGATCGCAAGAATTATTTTTATCCCGATGCGCCGAAGAATTACCAGGTTTCTCAGTTGGATGAGCCTTTATGTAAAGGCGGTTTTGTTGAAATTGAATTGGAAGGTTCCGCGCGCAACATTCAGGGGAAGCATCGCAAGGTAGCACTCAATCGCATTCATGTGGAAGAGGATGTCGGAAAATTAACCCACGGTTCCGAAGGGTCGACGGTGGATTTTAATCGTGCCGGGGTACCGTTGATTGAGATTGTTTCGGAGCCGGACATGCATTCGCCGGAAGAAGTTTTTGCCTATTTGAAGTCGTTGGAAATGCATTTACGCGCCGTCGGAGCTTCCGATTGCGATATGGAAAAGGGGCAGATGCGTTGCGACGCGAACGTGAGCATTAGAGCGACGGGCTCAACAGCATTGGGTACGAAAGTGGAACTGAAGAATTTGAATTCCATCTCGGGCGTTTGCAACGGGGTTCGACATGAAATTCAACGCCAAATCCGTGCGACCGAAGCGGGCGAAGCGATTGTTCAGGAGACGCGCCGCTGGGATGCGGAGAAAAACAACAGCACTTCCATGCGTTCAAAGGAGAGTGCGCACGATTATCGCTATTTTACCGATCCTGATTTGTTCCCGATTACGCTTTCGGAGGCGCAAATTGAGGAACAAAGAAAGCAGGTACCCGAGTTGCCGTTTGTCAAACAGGAGCGTTATTTGACGACTTTGCATCTGCCTTATACGGTCACATCCGTGCTCTGCCCCGATAAACGCCTCAGCGATTTTTTCGAAGCAACGTTGGCACTTTACGACAAAAATCCGCTTTCAACCGCCAATTGGATCGCCAATGATTTGTTACGTGAATCGAGTAATCAGCCGTGGCAGTCGTTGAAACTTCCGCCGCAACATTTCGGGGAATTGGTGCGGTTGGTCGACGACGGTATTTTGTCGAAGCAAAGCGCGAAGGAAGTTTTCCTTACGGCGTTTCAAACAGGCGAAATGCCGTCAAAAATCGTCAAAGAAAAAGGCTTGGAGCTGTCGGTCGATACGAATGAATTGCGAACCTTATGCGAAGAAGTAATTGCCGCATTCCCGAAGCCGGTTGCCGAATACCGTGCCGGCAAAGAAAAAGCACTCAATGTCCTTAAAGGGCAGTTAATGAAGCGCACCCAGGGGAAAGTGCCGGTGAGCGCGATCGAAAAGACATTGACGGAGTGTTTGAAGGGATAAAAGTAATTCCTGTCGGATAAAAGTTTCTTTCGAGATTGTTTTGATACGCATGCGTCGGTGAGGTTGTAACGCTTCGGCTGAAGCTGTTGGGAGGTGACCCAAGTATATTTGGTGTTAAGTTTGTTTTTCGGAAAGCAACAGTGGTTCGGTGTACAATCTCCTTGCTCAATTTTCGCTCCCGTGAAAAAATAATCTCACCATGTCCTTTCCTTCGGTTTTGCTGTTCGGTCGAACGAATGTCGGGAAAAGTACACTGTTTAATCGATTGACGAAAACCAAAACGGCGGTTGTGTATGACCGACCAGGCGTAACGCGCGATTTTCTGACGGCGACAGTGGACGATTTATTCCAACTGACCGACAGCGGCGGGTTGTTTGCGCCGACGGATGCTTTCACACAGGCGATTGAAGCGCGCGTGACGGAAGCTTTGGAGAAAGCCGACGCGGTGGTTTGGGTGGTCGACGGGCGTTGCGGACTGACACCGACGGATTTAACGCTGGCGGAGCAACTGCGGAAGTTAAAGGTTCCGCGCATTTTGGTGATCAACAAAGTCGATCGATCGGAAGACGAGGAAGATTTGGCGGAATTTTATAAATCGGGTTTTGAGATTGTGATTCCGATTTCGGCGGAACACGACCGCAACATCGATGTTTTAAAGGAAGCTGTTGTGCGGGCGTTGCCGAAGTCGGAAGTGTGTGTGGTCGATGTGCCGATTGTCGCGAAATTTGCCCTCATCGGTCGTCCGAACGTCGGGAAGTCCTCTTTAACGAATGCTTTATTGGGGGAAGAGCGCGCCTTGGTCAGTGCGACGGCGGGTACAACGCGCGATGCCGTCGAGTGTCCGTTTGCGTGGACATTCAAAACGGGGCAAACGGAACGTTTCAAGCTGATTTATACGGCGGGTGTGCGTAAAAAAACATCGGATTCCGTGGAATTTTACGCCTCCGTTCGGACACGTGCCGCGATGGCGGAGGCAGACATTGCCGTGGTTTTGCTGGATGCGCTGACGGGACCGACGGCGTTGGATAAACTTCTTCTGAATGAGGTTTCAACGTTGGGCAAAGGCTGTCTGTTGGTTGTTAATAAGTGGGATCTTGCGCGCGAACAATTGGAACGGGACGGAGAAGACATTGTGAAGTTTCAAAAGAAGTTTCTGGAAGCGTTGCGCAAGGTTTGTCCGTTCACCGACGCGCCGATTGTGTTTTTGTCGGCAAAAACCGGCGACGGATTGGAAGTTTTATTAAGAGAAATCAAGGCTCTACGAAAGCGGTTAAGTACAAAATTGACGACGGGTGCGCTCAATCGTTGTTTGCAGGCGTTGCAACTGCGGCAACCGCCGAGTGCCGACGGCGGAAAACGCTTCAAAATTTATTATGCGGCGCAGACGGGGCAAATGCCGATGATGATAAAAGTATTTTGCAATCGTTGCGCGTGGATGCCGACGACATACGTGCGGTTTTTGGAGAATGGTTTGCGCAAAACATTTCCGCTGGCGGGTTGCCCCGTTAAGTGGGAATGGGTTGAGAAGCCGCAAAAGGAGGTCTCGGAGACGGGAAAAACGGCGGCGGGGTGGGCAAAAAGAACGGTTCCTCGCGGGAAACGCGTCCAAAATGCTCCAAAAGACGGTTAGAAAGGAACATTTCTGTTCCTGTGATTACGGTTTTAGGCACCATGAATAAAGCGGAGGGTGAAGGTGCTTCACAAAAGTCGTCAGAGGCTGGCGCTTCCGCGAATGATGCGGAATCCGAGTATTTGCGGGCGTTTGAGCAGTATCTCAAACAGCGCAATTATTCACCTTACACACAGCGCGACTACCTGCAATCGGTGACCGAATGGTATCGCTTTATCCGCAAGCGCAGGCAGGCAATCGAGGATATGCGCAATTTGAACGTTTTTTTGCAGCAAAGAGCCGTCGGGAAACGAACGCTCAACCATGATTTGTCGGCATTGCGCACGTTTTTTCGGTTTTTGGAGCAGCGCAACAACATCCCGATGCCGCGGGAATTAAAAGAAATCAGCCCGAAGTTTGAGGCGAAATTGCCGACGTTTTTTACCGTCGAACAGATCGAAAAGTTACTCCGAACACCTGATGCTATGTTTGCGGCGGGGCGATTAAGCGAATTTCTCTGGCGTCGCGACAAAGCACTTTTGGAATTGTTGTACGGCAGCGGCATCCGCATCGGGGAGTTGACAGGATTGCGTTGCGAACACGTGCAATGGGAACGGCAGCTCATTCGTGTGCTCGGGAAAGGACGCAAAGAGCGCATCGTGCCGTTCGGGAAACCTGCTTTGGAGGCGCTTCAAGCGTTGCATCGTTATGTTCAAACGCCGTTTCTTATTCCGAACCAAGCGGGGCGGGCATTGACGGCGCGTTCGGCGGAATTGACGATGAAGAAGTACCTCGAAGCCGCACAGTTGCCCTTAAATATGACGCCGCACAGCTGTCGTCACAGTTACGCAACGCATTTGTTGCAAAACGGCGCGGATTTGCGGGTCGTACAGGAGTTACTGGGGCACGCAAGCCTGTCAACGACGCAAAAATACACGCACGTGAACATTCGCTTTTTGCAAAACATTTATCACAAAGCGCACCCGCAGAGTTAAAGTGATAGAAAAAAAGGTGTTTGTCGCGATTAAAGCACCGAGAAATTTCTAGACCGACTTCAACGCGCGTTGTATTTCATTATATACCCAGGTTAGCTCCTCCATCGTAATGCACAGCGGCGGCAGTACATAGAGCGTCGATCCGAGCGGGCGCATAAAAATGTTGCGTTCGAACAGAGCCCGCACCAGACGTTTGGCGGTTTGCGGTGAAATAACATCAAAGGCATCGATGAGCCCGCATGTTCGTCGTTTTGTAACGCTATCCAACGGTCGGGAGCGGTAAAACCGTTCGATGGTCGCAACTTTTTGACGGGTTTCGGGGCGCATGAAAATTTCGAGCGATTTGCACGCGGCGGCGCAGGCAATCGGGTTGCCCGTGTAAGAATGACCGTGAATAAGGGTTTTTTTCGGGTCATCCGAAAGAAAAGCGTTATAAACCTCATCGGTTGCAATCGTGAGCGACAGCGGCAAAAATCCGCCCGTGAGTGCCTTCGAAAGACAGGCAATGTCGGGTTTTTCGCTCACGTGATCCATGGCAAAAAACCGTCCCGTTCGGTAAAATCCCGTAAAAACCTCATCAAAAATCACCAAAATTCCGAATTTGCGCACCGTTTTCACCAGCTTTTCCAAAAATTGCGGTCGATGCATGACCATGCCGCGAGCACCTTGAATAAGCGGTTCGACGATGAGTGCGCAAAAGGAAGCTCCTTCCGTTTGAAGTTTTTTTTCAAGATTTTCGAGAATTTGCGCTTCCGAGGCTTCCAAGTCCTGAACGCCTTCGTACGTTTCGGGTACAGGGATTGTAAAAGTGTCGAAGAAAAATTCGGAAAAATTAAAGTGGTACATCGAATGCTTCCCCGAAACGCTCATGGCACCATAGGTATCGCCGTGATAGGCGCCTTCAAGGCAAAGGTACTTCTTACGTCGGGTATCGCCCTGATTTTTGAAGTACTGATAAGCGATTTTTAGGGCAACTTCCACCGCCGTGGAGCCGTTGTCGGAAAAGAAAAAGTGCTTCAACGTCGGCGGCAAAACGGTTTTCAAATTTTGGACCAGCGTTTCGGCGGGCTGATGGGTGAAAGCGGTTAAAATGACCTGTTCCAGCGTCGATGCCTGTTGCGCAATCGCGGCGGCGATCTCTTTGTTGCCGTGCCCGTGCGCCGTCACCCACCAGCTCGAAATCATGTCCGCGTAGCGCTTGCCGCTTTCGTCGTACAACCAAATGCCGTCGCCTTTGACAATTTTAATGGGTTTTTCGGCGGTTTTTTCCTGTGTGAACGGTCTCCAAATCATGATAAAATTTTTGGAATTTCCAACGGCAACGGCGTTTGTCCAAATAACGCCTTTAAATCGTTTGTTTCGGGCAAAACTGCCAGAATGTGCACCTTTGAAAAGTGTTCGATGGTTTCCCGAATATTTTTTTCGATGTCGCCGCAGATAATGATGCCCAAGACGGGAATGTTGCGTTGATGTAGGGCGAAAATCGTCAATAATACGTGGTTAATCATGCCCAACTTCGAACGGGTGACGACAATGGCAGTTGCGTGCATTTGTTCGATGACGTCGAGCATAAAGAAATTTTCGGCAATCGGCACCAACAGCCCGCCGGCGCCTTCGATAAGCATTTTATCGCGATCGGTTTGCAATTTTCGGATATCGATCGTTTTTTGCTCCAAACGCGCCGCATCCCACGCCGACAAAGGAGCTTTCAGGCGATACGCGTCGGGCAAAATTTTCGTCTGCGGGGCAAACTTTTGAATGACATCGCTGTCGGCATCGCTTCCCGTCTGGATCGGTTTCCAATAGATTGTCTTAATTTTGGAACAAATCCATGCGGAAACCGTTGTTTTGCCGGCATCGGTATCCGTTCCGGTGATAAACAGGTTCATGCAAATGTCTTTCCTACAACCATGCCTCGTGCTAAGTTAAGCACCACCCGTCGTGCTCGTCAACCGTTCGCCTTTATTCAAGGAACAGATCAAAATTAGATATACAATAACAAGTTTAATAGTTTCTAATTATATTAAATTTTATAAATTTTTGTCAAGCAAAAAAGAAGCAAAGGACGTCACGCGAGAGATTTAACTTTATTCCCGATGACGGAAATTCTATATGGGAAGCGCATGGTGATTTTTGTATCGCTGTTTGACGGAGGAAGTGGAACGTTGCGAAACAAATAACTTTGTCATCGATGCCGAACAATTCTATATAAGAGGCGTATGGTAACCTTCGAAGAAGCGTTTCAAATTTTCAACCGACCGTTTTTTACGTTGTTGCGGACGGCGCACGAGGTGCATTGTAAAAATTTTGATGAACAAACGGTGCAAATCAGCGGCATTTTGAGCGTTCGCACGGGCGGTTGTTCGGAAGATTGTGCCTATTGCGCACAGGCGGCGCGCAACGGTACAAAATTTCCGAAGCAGCCGATGTTAGATTTGGAAACCGTTGTTGCCGCGGCAAAACGCGCCAAAGAGCATGGTGCAAGCCGCTTTTGCATGAGCACGTCGGGACGCTGTTTGGAGGCGGACAAGTTTGAAGCCATTTGCGACATGATCCGTGCGGTCAAAGCGTTGGGGCTGGAAACCTGCGTGACGACGGGCTTTTTAACGCAGACGCAGGCGCAAAAATTGAAGGACGCGGGTTTGGATTATTACAATCACAACATTGATACGTCGCCGGAATTTTATCCGAACGTTGCGACGACGCGCACTATCGAGGATCGTCTGAAAACCATCGAAATTGTTCAATCGGTCGGCATTAACGTATGCGCAGGCGGGATTGTCGGGATGGGAGAAACGAACGAAGATCGCGTGAAAATGCTGGTTTGCCTGGCGAATTTAAAAACGCCGCCGCGGTGCGTTCCGATCAATAAATTGGTGAAAATTCCCGGGACGCGCGTCGACGATTCAAAGCCGATCGACGATTTCGATTTCATCCGTTTGATTGCCGTTGCACGCCTGCTGATGCCGGGATCGTATGTGAAAATTGCCGCCGGAAGAAATACCCTTTCGCCGTCAACGCAGGCGCTTTGTCTGTTCGCCGGCGCGAATGCCTTATTCTCGGGTGAGAAACTCTTAACGGTCGATAATGTCGAAGACGGTTGCGATGCGGCGTTGTTTCGGAAGTTGAATGTGAAATTGGAGAAGCCGAAGGAATAATGACATTTTGCGTAGAAGAACTCCACGTGGGAATTTTCTTTCGAGAATACGGGAACGTGAAAACAGCAGGCGGTTCACATCCCGAGCGTTAAAGTCTCACAGGCGGCAAAAATACGAAGAGTATTGAATAGGGAACAATCAAAAACCGAAGTACCTCTTCTCTACAACTTCGACGCTTCCCTGGCGGAGAGAGAGGGATTTGAACCCTCGAAGCCCCTTTTGAGGACTTACCTTCTTAGCAGGAAGGCGCTTTAGACCACTCAGCCATCTCTCCCGATGATTTTATTCGAAAAAATTCCGCCGAAAACGTCAATTTAAATTAAATCCCGGCAACGGTCGCAAGACCTTTAACATCGTTTGAAACCAGCAAATGAATGTGTTTTGTAATTTTTTCAATCGACCAATCCCACCATTTGATTTTCAACAAGAGCTCAATGTCTTGGTCAGAAAAACGTTTGCGGATCGTTTTTGCGGGACTGCCGGCAACAATTGTATAGGGTTCGACATCTTTGGTCACCGTACTGTTGGTTCCGATAACGGCACCGTCGCCGATATGTATGCCCGGCATGACGGTTGCGTGATAACCAAGCCAAACGTCATTGCCGATAACGGTATCGCCTTTGAAGGAATAATCTGGCTTTTCGGGATATTGCTCGGCACAGGTTTTTGAGAACAAAGCGAACGGATACGTTGAGATTGCACGCTTGATGTGCCACATGCCGTTCATGAGAAAGGTCGCACCGCCGGCGATTTGGCAAAACTTCCCGATGATCAGCTTGTCGCCCAAAAAGTCGAAGTGATACAGGACGTTCTTTTCGAAATTCCGTACGTCGGTTTCATCATCGTAATAGGTATAATCACCGACGAGGATATTGGGGTGCGTAATGAAATTTTTCAAGAAGCAGGTTCTTCTCATCCCGCCGAGCAACGGATACGGGCAATCAGGAGAAGGGAATTCGCTTCTCATGTCTTTATTTTTGAAAAATTCTTTCATGGGCGGAAGTATATTTTATTGAAACGGAAACAAAAACATTCAAGGATAAGACAAAGCTTGAAGTTATTTAAGAATGAAAATCTGCAGTATCGGAGCGGGGTATGTCGGCGGACCGACGATGGTCGTCATTGCGGAACAATGTCCCGAAATCGAAGTCGAAGTTACGGATGTCAATGAAGAACGCATTGCGGCGTGGAATTCGGAGAAACTGCCGGTGTTTGAGCCCGGGTTGGACGAAATTGTCCAAAAGGTGCGCGGCAAAAATTTAACCTTCTCAACGGACATCGATGATGCCATCCGTACGTCGGATATTATTTTTCTCGCCGTCAATACGCCGACAAAAACTTACGGCGACGGTGCCGGAAAGGCGTCGGACTTGACCTACATCGAAAGCGCGGTGCGTCGGATTGCGGAGGTTGCGACGGGCGATAAAATTATTGTCGAGAAATCTACCCTCCCGGTGCGTACGGCGGAGAAAATTCGCCGTATTCTGGCAACCAATCGACACGGTTGTAATTTCGAAATTCTTTCCAATCCCGAGTTTATGGCGGAAGGAACGGCGGTGGAAGATTTGCGACATCCCGATCGCATTCTTATCGGTGGTGACGAAACCGAAAGCGGACAAAAAGCGGTGCAAACGCTGGTTGACGTGTATGCGCATTGGGTGCCTCGGGAGAAAATTCTGACGCAGAACGTGTGGTCGAGTGAGCTTTCGAAGTTGGCGTCCAACGCGTTTTTGGCGCAAAAAATTTCCTCCATCAATGCCCTTTCGGTATTGTGCGAGCATTCGGGAGCGGATGTGGATGAAATCGCGCGTTCGGTGGGAGCCGATTCGCGTATCGGACCGAAATTTTTGAAAAGTTCCGTTGGTTTCGGCGGCTCTTGCTTTAAAAAGGATGTGTTGAATTTAATTTACCTTTGTGAATATGCGGGATTGACGGAGGTCGCACGTTACTGGCAACAGGTCATCGATATGAACGAGTACCAAAAGCACCGTTTCACGCGCCTCATTCGGGAGAAGCTGTTCGGTTCTTTGAGAAATAAGAAGATTGCGATTTTCGGGTTCGCGTTTAAAAAGGATACCAACGATACGCGCGAAACGCCGGCGATTACCGTTTGCCAAGATTTGTTGGAAGAACAGGCAAAACTGGCGATTTACGATCCGAAGGTTTCCGAGGAAACCGTGCGTCGCGATTTACGTCCGTATCCTTACGATTTGATAACAATCTCGCAGACGCCGTACGAAGCGGTTCAAAACGCGCATACGATTGTGATTTTAACCGAATGGGACGAATTTATCGCGTTGGATTACGAGCGAATTTTTAAAGAAATGCAACAACCGGCATTTGTGTTCGACGGTCGAAATCTGTTGGATTTAAATCGCCTGCGTACGATCGGCTTCGAGGCGTACGGCATCGGGAAACCGCGGGCATGAGTGATACGGTGCGGGTAAGTAAAAGTTTTTTCGGGTAAAAATTCGAATAAAAGAAGGAACATGTGCTCTGTTTTCAGAGCATTTTTTAAAAAAGGAGGCAGGGTTTCAAGGTTTTCGGCGGATGCGTTCATGCCTGTTTATTGTCGTTTTACAGCCGCGAGTACCTTTGTAACAACAGGCATCTAAGCTCGCGGTACATCGGACGGTTATAGGGCAATTGGTTTTGGAAAATCCGCTTTTGTCGTTATTCCGTTTAAAAAGAGCAATTTTTCACGAAAATTGAAAACAGACGGAGTATATCGTGCTTGGTCTGTGTTTATTATAAAGCATCGTGCTTTCGGTGATATTCATCCCTTCAGACAGTGGTAATTTGCCATGGAAATACCGCTTAACAGCGCGCCGACGATCCCCAAGAAGCCCTGATCGGTGCCGCACAGAAATAAATTCTCATACCCGATGCGACCGTCGCGAAACTTCTTTGTTGAACCGTAAATCGCACCGTTGATATGTCCCGTGAAGCGTTCGACGGTCAAGGGCGTGAACATGTCTTCGGCGAGAACGGTTTGCGGTGATTGCCCGCGAAGAATGTTAAAAGCGCATGCGCGCGAAGCATTCAGGCAGGCTTTTTTTTGTTCGCGATACGCTTCGGGCGAAAGTTGTTTCCAGGTGTTGTATCCCGCCAGGTGCGTGGTACGGAGCGTCAGACGTTGCGTTGTGCTTTGGGACGGTACGGCGAAAGGATGAACGGTCGGATTTTGTTGAAGTTTATCCAAAACCGTCGGCTCGGAAACGGATGCCGAAGACGAACCATCGAAAGCACGATCGCCATAATTTTCGGGAATGCAAATAACACCGCTGCGCAAATCAATCAACTTTCCCGTCGGTTCATAGGCAACGCGCTCGGAGGTATTGAAGAAGGTAATGGTATCGCTCCACCCGCAGGCTTCGGGCGTTGCTTCGTATGTGGTGATGGTTTCGGCGAAACTCAACCGCGACGGTTCGCCTTCGACGGTCTTACCGCAAAGGGCTTGTGTTTCGCGGTAACCGACCGAGGATAAAAGTTGCGTTGCGTACAGAGTTTTTCCCGAAGCCAATTCAACACCGACGGCGCGTGAACCGTTCAGAAGAATCGAACGAACGGCAGTTTTTAATTTTAAAACCCCGCCGCAGGCGCGGTAACGGTCGACCAAAAGCCGACAAATCGTTCGAACGCCGAATTTCGGGCGCGCAAAACCTTCTCTGTAAATTGCTTTATATAAAATCGCGAACTGCCGCCAATCGAGATCGTTCGCATGTGCGCTTCCGTAGTAAAACAGCGGCAACAATAGCATTTCCGTCAACAGCTGGTCGTTGATGAAGGTTCTCATCTGGTTTCTGGCGGAGATAAAATCCGAACCGTCCAGCGCCGTGTCGGGAGTGCTTTCGACGGCGGCATCGAGTTTGAGAAAACCGTCGATCTGCTTCGGAAAGTGTTGCCGAATGTTTTCGACTAAGAAGGGAAAGTGATTATTAAAGGTCAGCGCGATATTGGGGAATTGAATGCGCGATTGTCGCTGTTGTTCCAATTTGAAAGCTTCGTACGGGATGCGCAGCTGACGGCAGAGTTTGGTGAGCGGATGCCCGCGACTTCCCGCCGGAACGAAGTTGGTCATTGCGTGCAGACCGACGTCGTATAAAATTTTGTCTTTGACATAAAAGCCGTTCAGCCCGCCGACAGAGTAATGTTTTTCCAACAAAAGTACTTTTTTGCCCGCCATCGCCAAACGAATGCCGGCACCGAGCCCCGACATGCCGGCACCGATGACAATCACATCCCAATGCGTGTTCATTCGTCGTCCAGGTAAGCTTTTATCAACTGGGCGCACGGCAAATGCGCTTCCTCCGTCAGTTCGTACAGCCGTCGGAGCGTGACTTCGTCGTGCGTGTGTTGTGCCAGCATCAAAAGACAGCGATTGAACCAATGAATGTCGTTCACGGAAAACGTTTGCGGTTCTTCCGAGAACAACGGGTAACATTCCGACCACAACCGCGTTTGCAGTTCGGTAATTTTTCCCTGCTCTTTATAAAGAATTGCCAGTTGTAAAGCGATCTCCAGCCGCAACGCC
>JAFVCI010000037.1 GCA_017479315.1 Opitutales bacterium
ACTGAGCTGGGCATGCGCTATCCGCCCACCTTCACCCAGGTGTCAACGACCGAGGAAGCCTTCCACTGTGGGCGCAGGAAATTTGAGGAATACATTCCCTAGTACGAGAGGACCGGGAATGACGAGCCTCCGGTGATACGATTGTCGTGTCAACGGCAGAGTCGGGTAGCTGAGCTCGGATAGGATAAGCGCTGAAAGCATCTAAGCGCCAAGCCGGTTCCAAGATAAGATTTCCCAAGCGCAAGCTTGTAAGGATCCCGAAAGACGATCGGGTTGATAGGGTATAGGTGTAAGTGCGGTGACGCATTGAGCTAAATACTACTAATGTTCCGAGTGAATTTATGTTTTTACTTTGGCAATGCGGTTTTCTGCGGTATTCATTGAACAATCAAAAAATGCGGAAGTTTCCGACTTTCGAGGCGTTTTGCGGATGACGGTTTTTTTGAGACCGTTGTTTGTTGCACAGGTGCCTTGGTTTGGTTGCAATGCGTTGCGCCCTATGTCGGAGACGGATGCTTGATTTGATACTTTGCCCGGTGACGATAAGCTCAGGGGAAACACACGTTCTCATTCCGAACACGCTCGTTAAGACCTGAACTGCCGATGGTAGTGTCCTGCAATGGGATGTGAGAGTAGGTGATCGCCGGGTTTTTTTATTTTTTCGGTTATTTTTCTTTTTGTTCGTTTAGGATTCGGGTTCCTATCTGTTTGAGGTTTTATCTGTTTTAATTAAGCCTCGTATGTGTTTTTTTTGCTGGGTGGGGGGCGACAGTTTTTTTGCGACGATATGATTTCACGGGTTTTTTAAAACAGAGTGTTTGTGAAATTTTAAAGGTTTAGAAAAATTCTTGATATCTTTGTGAGGCATTCCCAGAATCGAGGGTGTTGGTTGCGACTGCCAACGATTGATATTTTCTGTGGAACACATTATCGATCCAAAATTTTTTTGTCATAAAAAGCTGACATTCGCAGTTCCCTGTTACAACCACGAAAATTACATTTCCGAATGTTTGGATTCAATTTTAGCACAGAAACTCAATGTTCCGTTTGATATTTTAGTCTGCGATGACGCCAGCACGGATAATACGCCGAATGTATTAAGAGAATATCTGCGTAAATATCCCGATAAAATAAAAGTTATCTTTTTAGAAAAAAACGGCGGAAATTTACACACGCTTAATACACTGTTTAATCATATCAAGTCGGAGTATTTTTATGTTGTTGACAGCGACGATTATTTATTGGGAACACATTTTGTTCAAAAGGCTTTGGATTTTTTGGAAATCCATCCGGATTATACAATGTATGGCGGAAATTGTATTTTCCTTAAACAAGGGCGACTTAAGGGACATTACATGTCCGGGATGGTTTTGGGCTTGAGTTTTTCATGGAATGATATCTGTTCTCATATCAATTTTCAGCCGCAAACATCATGTCTGTTGTATCGGAATATTGTTTTTTTAAATGGTGCAACGGATGAATTTTTACAGGCTGAGAATACTTTTGATCGCTTCGTTTATTGCGGAGAAAATTTAAGAATTTTGAGACATCTGCAAAAAGGGAATATATTTATACCGAGCGATAATGTTTCGGTGTATAGAGTACATGAAGGCGGGGTTTTGCGTGGAAAATCTCTTATAACAGGTTTTATCAGACAAGTTTACGTCCTTTTGCATTTATCCAGAATTTTCCCCGATTACAAAAATTTCTACGAATCTCTCTTCTTTTTCCATTATCCCCGTGTATTAAAAGCAATCTACAAAAATCGCGCTAATCCAAATTATTTACGACAGGAAGATTGCGACTTGTTAAAAGAGATTTACCGTTTATTGCCGACGGCAGATTTGGATTGGAGCAAGTTGAAATGGCATTCATTTATTTTGATAAAATGTTTTTATAGAGCGAAAACATACGCTTATCTTCTTTGTCGGCAGATGTATCGGATTTTAAGTCGGAAGCAGATCGTTTGATTTCAAAACAATGTTTACACAGGGCGCAGTTGGCACGCGTTTCTTTAAATCTTACTTCACGGATATATTTTCAATAACACTCCTCAGCCACACAAAACTTTGTTCGATAACTTCCGGCAAGCGTGCGACTTGATGCCCAACATTTTTAAGGCGCATGTACGTAATATTTGCGCCTGCTTGTTTTGCGTATTCCACAAAGGCATCCTCGGAACGGATGGCGGTATCTAAATCTCCCGCAACGACCAAATACGGAGAACGAATCTGTTGGTATTCCGTTGCCGGCCATTGAAGTGCATCGGCATGATACGCATAGGTCATGCCCATGAAGAATTTTTCGAAAGTCGGATTTTTGTAAGTTTTATCCATTAAAGCATCATAATCTCGGCGCGTGCGCGGAAATTCCTTTTTGAGCGACCCGGGAAACCATTGCGGTAAGCGTGCGCGCAATCGAATATGCCACGGAAGACTTTCGAACAAATGCATTCCGTCGATGAATGCCCATAATTCATCGCGCCAAGCCCAACCGTCGGCACCGGACCAATTCACGGTTGCAAGCGTTTGGTCGGCATAGGCAATGGTTAAAGCCGTTACCAAAGGGCCGCCTTCCGAAACTCCGACGAAAATTAATTTCCCGTTCCAACCTTGGGGCGGGTGTTTTTGAAGATACTCAATTACATTTCGATGATCCTGTAGGCGTTGTGTTCGCGTGTAATGTCGCATAAACATATCTGCATCGATAGTTGCGGCATCCATACCCCATTGTTCGCAGGTAACGAGGCCAACACCGAGCTCCAAAAATTCCTTTAAAAAAAATCGATGCATATGAATAATGCTGTACAAACTTTCTTTTGAAGAGGAGCCGGTGCAGAAGAAGGCAATCGGATAGGATTTATTGGATGGCTTGCTGAAGTAAAAAGTAATGGCAGGTGCGTCTTTTTGCGGTCGTGCAACTGAAAATGTGCAGGATGACGGCGGCGTATAAGTCGGCAGAGGGCCTTTCTCATCAAAAGAAAATTTATAAGGCGTAATGTTCCCTTCATCAGCCAAAAGGGTTGAGAAACCGAAGAAAATAATGAGAAACCGAAGAAAACGGAAAATAACAATATGTTTCATCTCTTTCGTGCCATTTCTCAATTTTTCGCTTTATCTTCCGTCCATCGTTTCCATTTCCGATACAGTCGCTTGAGATTTTCTATATCTTTTACCTGCTCGGGCAATTCCGAAAACCACCGTAAATCGATAGATTCGTCTGAAATTTTGATGGTGTCGTTCGGATCTTGGACTTGAAGCAAAAAATTGAAATCATAAGGCGGATGTAACGGATCGGGTATGATGCAAATATCGAAGATATTTTTCGAAACGAACGCCAGGGACTTTAATCCCGACTCTTCCTGTGCTTCTCTAAGAGACGTGTGATGAATGTCGCAGTCGCCGTCGGAATGACCGCCGAGCGGGAGCCATAATTTGCGTTTTTTGTGCAACGTCATCAGAAATCGATCCCCCGTAAAGTTTATAATCCACGCGGAAGCGGTAATATGACCTTCGCGGCAGGTGCGTTCGAAGCAATCCCTGTGCTCGGTGACGAAATTGAGCATCTTCCTTTTCAAAGAAGCTTCGTTATCGTCGCAAGGTTCGTAGGCATTTAATAATTGAAGGAGCTGCATAATGAATTATTGGTACGTACGGTTATCGATGGTGCTTGAGAAGGGACTCGAACCCTTACGCCTTACGGCATCGGATCCTAAATCCGACGCGTCTGCCGATTCCGCCACTCAAGCGCGTCTTTAATTGCTTAAATCCAAACAATTTTTTCGGTGGGAAACAATCATTTTTGCAGATGTCGACGGACGTAAAAACACAAGTTTAAAAGTTGCTTGACTTATAACGAAAAAAACTTTTCACGTGAGGCATACGGAGCAGGAATGAGCGAAAAATCTTTAAAAGATACGTTAAATTTGCCGAAAACCGCGTTCCCGATGAAGGCCGAGCTGGTCAGGCGCGAACAGGAACGGTTACAAAAGTGGGATGAGGCGCGTTTATATGAAAAAATTCAGGAAAAAAACGCAAACAGTTCCCGTTTCCTGCTCCATGACGGTCCGCCGTTCACCAACGGCGATGTGCACATCGGAACCGCGCTGAATAAAATTTTAAAAGATATCATTCTGCGTTATAAGAGTATGTGCGGATTTTCGACGCCGTACATCCCTGGTTGGGATTGCCACGGGTTGCCGATTGAGCACAAAGTCGCCAAAGAACAGCCGGAGTTATTGAACAATCCCGTTGAAATGCGGAAAGCCTGTGCGCAGTTTTCCGACAGTTTTATTAAAAAACAGGAGAAGCAATTTCGTCGGTTGGGTGTCTTGGCGGATTGGGAGCACGCCTATCAGACGAAAAATCCCGCTTATGAGGCGAATGTTTTGCGAACGTTTGCGAAGTTTGTGCGCGCCGGTTGGGTTTATCGCAGTAAAAAGCCCGTTTATTGGTCGATTCCGTGTAAAACCGCGCTGGCGGAAGCGGAGATCGAATATAAAGAGGTTACAAGCGCAAGTATTTGGGTGAAATTTCGGGTTTCGGAGCCTGAAAAGTACGGGTTGGAGACAAATTCCTTTGCCGTAATTTGGACGACGACGCCGTGGACGATGCCTGCCAATCGGGCGATCGCCGTTGCTCCGAACCTGCAATATATTGCCTTGCAAGTCGGAAGCGAAGTGTAACTGGTGGCGGAAGGGCTGGCGTAAGCGTTTATCAAAGATTGCGGTTTCCAGAATGTGACACGCGGGAAAACGTTTCTAGGTAAAGACCTGGAAGGGATGAAAACGCGGCTTCCGTTTTTGAATTTAGAAAGTCCCGTTGTTTGTGCCGATTATGTCACTCTGGATGCGGGAACGGGTTGCGTGCACACGGCTCCGGGGCATGGGATGGATGATTACCTGACGGGGTTAAAGTACAACCTGGAAATTGCCTGTCCCGTGGATGACAACGGTTGCCTGATGTTGGAGGGCGGTATGCCGGCGGAATTGGTCGGTAAAGCCGTTTGGACGCCGAA
>JAFVCI010000038.1 GCA_017479315.1 Opitutales bacterium
ACGAGAGACTATCTTGAGGATAGCCGGTTTTGGTGCGAAAAACGTTACGGAAAACAGCAATATGATGTTTTATTGATGGGAGATTCCAGAACTTATGTGGGTGTTTCTCCGGAGATATTACAAAAGTACATTCCAAACATGAGCTTTTATAATTTTGGGTTTTGTGTCGGAAGAATCAACAGACAGTTGCTGAGAGAAGCTGAGAAGAGGCTCAAATGGAACGGAAAACGTATTCTGGCATTCAGTTGCACGTGCATCGATTTGATGAATGTGAAAAATGAATATTTTTTTAACATAGGAGAATTAAATCTCGTTTTAACTGCTTTGCGAAGCATTTTGTCTCGAAAAACTAACCTTGTAGACCAATTCAATATATTTCACACTCCGTTCGGATATGCGGAAGGTAGGTTTTCGAAAAATGAAGACGAAACTTCAAATTCGTTAAAGTCTTATCGTAATAGTTTTCAAAAACATCCCTTTCGCTCATCCGATTTTAAACACTTCGTTCAAAACCTGAAATGGTGCAAACGCAATAACATCAAAGTCGTTGCCTATCGCATGGTTTCGTGTCGTGAAATGGATGAATTGGAAGATAAATTCAGCGGTGTCGATTGGAATAAAATTAAACAAGCCGTTCTCGAAGAAGGTTTTGTCTGGCTTGAACGTCCGCCGTCTCCGTTACTCGAACAAATCGAAGAACATTGTTGGGATGCGTCCCACTTGAATGCGGAAGGTGCGGAATTATTCTCAAACTGGCTCGGACAGGAATTGGCGAAGCTCGATTGGTTCAAAGAGGATCAACAAACTTCCGAAGCAAAGAAATAACGTTTTTTAGTCAGTAGCAGGAGTTAAAGCTCCTCTCCGCCGAAGAAATATTTGGACGTTTCAGAAGGGAAATTCCAAACGCTACGACCGTGGTATCGCATCCCCTACCCTTCGCCGTTCTTCACTAAACCCCGTTTCTCAAGTTCATCCATCATTCTGGCGGCGCGATTGTAGCCGATTTTGAGGCGGCGCTGCAACAGAGAGGTCGAAACGCGGTCGGCAGTCTTTAAAATTTCCAATGCCTGCGGGAGCAAAGCATCTTCGTCGCTTACCGATGGAATCGCATCGTTGTTATCATCGTCGGTTTCCGCTTCAATGCGTTGCTGTACGTCCTCGGCAAATTCCGGTGCACCGTTGCGCTTTAAAAACTCCACAAGATTTGTAATTTCATCATCCGAAACCCACGCACCCTGGGCGCGGATCAGCTGCGATGCTCCCGGCGGAATAAATAACATATCGCCCTTGCCGATAAGGCTGTCGGCGCCGCCCATATCCAAAATCGTCCGACTGTCCACTTTGGAGGCTACTTTGAAGGCAATGCGGCTCGGCAGATTTGCTTTAATGATGCCCGTAATGACATTCACGGAGGGACGTTGCGTCGCGATAATCAGATGAATGCCCGCCGCACGCGCCAGTTGCGCCAGACGCGCAATGCAGGTTTCAATGTCCCCCGGTGCGACCATCATCAAATCTGCCAATTCGTCAATAATGCACACAATATACGGCAGATGTTCTGTATCACTATGCGTTAATTCCGACGGTGAAGCTTTCGCAATTTTCTCGTTAAACGTTGCGATGTTGCGCGCACCGTAGCGGGCAAACAGCTGATAACGCCCCTCCATCTCGCCGATCAACCACTTCAGGGCACCCGGAACGCGTTTCGGATCCGTCACGACCGGAATCAGCATGTGCGGCAGGTCGTTGTAAATTTTCATCTCCACGATCTTCGGATCCACCATGATGAAACGCAGATTTTTCGGTGTTTCGCGAAACAACAAAGAGGCAATAATCGCATTGATGCACACGGTTTTGCCGGAACCCGTCGACCCGGCAATCAACAAATGCGGCATCTTGGTCAAATCCGCCACAATCGGCTTACCCGTGACCTCCTTCCCGAGCACAATCGGGATTTCCGCATCCGACTGCTCCCAGGCTTTGGACGCCAAAATTTCGCGCAGACATACCGGCAACGGTTTTTTATTCGGCACCTCAATTCCGACGCAGCCTTTACCAGGCACGGGCGCCTGAATGCGCACCGATAACGCCTTCAAGCCTAAAGCGATGTTTTTATCGAGGGTCGTAATTTTTTCAACCCGCACCCCGCGCGCCGGCGTAACTTCGTAGCGCGTAATCACGGGACCCGACTGAATGGCTTCAACCTTGACCTCTACGCCGAACTCCGCCAGTTTTTGCACCAAATCGTTCGCGGTTTCGTAGTAATCTTCCGTGCTACCGTCATTCAAAATCGGCGGCGGATCTTTGAGTAAATCCAACCCCGGCAGTTGGTAGGAACCGCTGTGCGATGGTAAGTTCTTTGTCGATTTTTCAACGGTTTCGCTCGCCAAAACGGGAATTTTTGACGGTTTTTCAGGCTTTTTTTCTTCCGATCGTACCGTCGGCGAAACAGCACCGTCCGCAACCGCTGTCGGTTCCGAAACATCCGCTTTCGGTTGCATTCGACGAGGAGAAATCTGTTCAACATGCGCCGTTTCGGTTTTAATTTCCGAATCCGATACGAATGTTTCCTCTAAATCTTCCGACGTTTGAGCCGACTTTCTAGAATAATATGCCGTCGCCAAATTCTGCGGCACGCCCGTTTCGGACAAATCGATCGGTTTTTCTAAATTTAAAGCACCTTCAGCCGTTTGTTTCGGTTGCCGTTGCCGAATTTTTAAAAACAACCGACCGACTTTCTTCAAAAACCAACGCGTTACAAAACCGAACGGCAATCGCGGCAGATGTCCTTTGAAGATTTTTAAACCAACCTTCATACCCAAACGGGCAAAAAATTTCAATATCTATCGCAATGCATATAAAAATACGCGCCAGACATCTTCCGCATTTGCGAATGCAGACGCCAAAAGCAAAAACACCGCCGACGTCAGCAACAATCCGCAACCGACGGAACCCAACGTATCCCGAAAGCAGGTTTCAAACAACCGCACTCCGATGAGACCGCCCTTGCCCGCTGAATAAAAACGATAATTCGGCGGTACCCAACGCAGGTATTGCAAAAACGCAAACCAAGCGCCTCCGAACGGGAAAGAAAGCAAAAAACAAATCACATTTTTGCGCCGAATATGCCCCGAAAAGCCCGCCAACGATAATCCGCCGACCCACAGAGCATACATCGGCAACAGCCATACCGTCGCCCCCAACCAACGGCAGGCGTAAAAGCAGAAATAAACCCCGACGGAACCGAAGCGATTGCCTTGCTCGGTGGTTGCCGGCGGGAATTGATAAAAACGGGAAGCTTCGGGATGATAATCCCACAACGCTAACAGCATAAAAAGTCCCGCCAAAAGCAAACAAAACCCGCGCAACGGTTTATAGGATGCGACACGGACGGCACTGTTGCTCATATTCAACGCCTCAGTGTTGCGAATTTTGCACTTTAAAGCAATCGCTTTTCCTCCGAACCGTTTTGAAAACGACCCTGTCGTGCCGGCGCAAACATTGCCCCGTATTTTTGCAGGTTTTGCTTTTCAAAGCGGCTGTCGTTTGCTTCTCTGAGTTCATGAACCCCCTCCCTTTTTCTCTCGGCCCTTATCTGCAGGGAACCCTGAAAAATATCGCGAAATCATTGCCGTTGTTTGATGAAACTTTCGATCCCGATTTACGCCCCGCCGAAGAGCGCTTCGGGGATTTTCAGGCGAACGGCGTTTTGGCGTATTGCAAAAAAACGCGGCAAAATCCGAGAAGCGTTGCGCAAACATTGTGCGACGCGTTTGCGGCGCAAAATGAAGATTTCGACGTTTCCGTTGCGGGGGCGGGATTTTTGAATTTTAGACTGACCGACCACGCGATGATCGGATGGTTGCGGTGTTTTCACGCGTCCGAACAGTACGAAGGGCATTTTCGGTCGGGTTTTTCCGACAAAACGGTGGTCGTCGACTACTCGTCGCCCAACACCGCCAAACGCATGCACGTCGGACATTTGCGCTCGATGGTTATCGGCGAAGCCCTGCAACGGTTTCTGCGGTTCGGCGGCGCAAAGGTCATTCGCGACAATCACATCGGCGATTGGGGAACGCAGTTCGGCATTCTGCTGGCGGAAATCAAGCGCACGGGTTATAACTTTAACGAACCGCCAGAGGTTGCCGTCGAGACGCTGGAAGCCCTCTATCAGACGGGTTCGCAACGTACCAAAACCGATCCGCAGGCATTGGAAACAGCACGGAAGGAACTGGTCAAACTGCAACGGGGCGATACGGAAAATTTCGCGCTGTGGGAGAAAATTAACAAAATTTCCTACGCGAGTTTTGAGGCAATCTATCAACGCATGGGCGTCACGTTCGATTATGTCCTCGGCGAATCGTTTTATCGCGACAAAGTGGAAGCCGTGTACGATGCGTTACAGGCATGCGCATTGGCGAAAATCGATCAAGGCGCGTTGGTCGTCTTCCACCCGGAACATTCGCGTTCTTGCAAACAGCCGTTCATCATCCGCAAATCCGACGGTGCTTCGAATTACGCTTCAACCGATTTGGCAACCGTCGCGTATCGTTCGGAACAGCTGCACGCCGACGCCATGGTGTACGTCACGGATGCACGCCAATGCGACCACTTCGAACAGTTGTTTTTGACCGTTAAAAAGTGGTTCGAAGCCGAAAAAAAGCCCGTTCCGATGCTGTTTCATGCCCCCTTCGGGATGGTGCTGGGACAGGACGGAAAAGCAATTAAAACCCGCGAAGGAAAGCCGATTCAACTGCATCAGCTGCTCAACGAAGCTGTTGCGCGCGCCCATGCGTTAATTTGTCAAAAAAGCCCCGATTTATCGCCCGAAGAAAAGCGGCATGTGGCGGAAGTCGTCGGCTTGGGAGCCGTCAAATACGCGGATTTGTCGCAGGATCGCATGAGCAATTATCGCTTCGAGTTCGATAAGATGATCCGCTTCGAAGGCAATACCGCGCCCTACTTATTGTACGCCGTTGCGCGTATTCACGCGATTTTCCGAAAAGCCGACATCGATGCAACGAAAATTAAAGACGATTCTGATTTAAACGAATTTTCGACCGAAACGGAGCGCGCACTCGCCCATAAACTGCTGGCGTTTCCGTCGATCCTTGCACTCGCTTTGCAGGAACTAAAACCGCACCATTTGTGCCGTTACCTGTACGAACTGGCAGGCGTATTTTCAACGTTTTATAACGCCGATAAGGTGCTTTCGGAAAAGACAGACATCCAAAACCTGCGCCTTCTTTTGTGCCGGGCAACCCTGGCAACCTTGGAGAAAGGTCTGCATTTATTGGGACTGGAGACGTTAGAAAAGATGTAGTTAAACAATCGGCATGTCCGTTTTGCAGGCGGGAATGTCGTATGATTTCTGCGGTCTCGAAAGAACTCAAAAATAAAACTTGACGAATTCTGAAACGCATCTAATCTTAAGAGCGATGTTTGTCGATGCTTCGAGCATTTATGTTTCGCTGGTCTCTTTCGGCGGTACCCGTTTGCGCGAACGTCGCGGTCGGCGTGCTGATCGACTGTAATTTTTCTTTCCTCCTTCTTTTTACTTCGTCGCAATCTTCAAAAAAGTACGGGCGGTTCCGTGTTTGTTGAAGTTGCAAAAAATCAAACTTAAAAACTTAAAATTATGAACAAAACAACAACTAAACAAGCCTATGTGAATTGGCTTCTTTTATCGTTATTCTTCGCCTATCAGTATCTGCTGAGAGGCTATCCCGGGATTTTCACGAGCGAAATCCGCGGCACGTTTCACGTGGACGCCACGCGCTATTCCGACCTCGGAGCCTGGTGTATGTTTGCCTACAGTCTGTTGCAAATTCCCTTCGGAATGTTGCTGGATCGCATCGGTGTACGCCGCGTCGTTTTGACGGCGTTTGCACTGTGTCTCGTCGGACAATACACATTCATACACGCGCAAACATTCGAAACGGCATTGTTCGGACGACTGCTGCTCGGCATCGGTGCAACGCCGGGATACATGAGTGCCTTAAAATGCGTCGCCGATTCGTTCAGCGAAAAATCCTGCGGTCTTTTCATCGGTCTCACGGGTGCAATGGGAAACCTTTTTCTCGCCTTCTGCGAACCGCGTCTGAAAGCCCTCGGTTTGGCACACGACGACGATTGGCGTTTCCCGGCATTTTACCTGAATATCTTCGGGATTGCAATTTTCCTCGCCTGCGTTTTTCTGCTGAAACCCGAAAAAATCGAAAAAAAGAAGCCTTCGTACAATGAACCGTTGCCGGAAAACAACTTTTGGAAGAACGTACTCGGCGTCGCGCTCAATTATAAAGTGTATCTCTACGCCGCCTTCGTCATCGGCACCAACATTCTGGCGGCAACATTGGCGGATCTGTGGGGTAAAAGTTTCCTCAACGCAAAATACTATCTCGGCGAACAGGAAGCCATCAACTACGTGCAGTGGATTCAAATCGGCATGTTGACGGGCTCGATTGCACTGCCGGCGTTCTTTAATTCCAATCGCAACGTTTTGTGGGGCATCCGCATCAGCTGTGCCAGTCTGGGCGTCATTTTCGCCGTTTTTATCTTCGGCCCGCAAACGCTTTCGGGCGTTCTTTTGCAAGCATTGCTGTTCTGCGTCGGTTTATTCGGCGGCGCCGATATTTTGGCATGTACGCTGGGAGCAAAATTGTCCACGCCGCAAACGTCCGGCATGATTATCAGCTGGATTAACTCGGTGAGTATGTTTGGCGAACCCGTTTTGCAAAAATGGATCGGTGTTGCATTGGATAAAAACTGGTCTGGACTGTTGGACGCAAACGGTCTGAAACTTTACCGGGCAATCGACTACGAATGCGCCATGAGCGTCATGCTGAAAGTCGTCTGCGTGTGCTTTATCATCGCCTGTCTGATGCGAAACAAACGAGCTAAAAGTGTTTAAACACACACTTGCGTTCGAATATAAAACTTGCAAGGTTGATAAGGGAGGCAGTGTATTCACACTGCATCAACCGTGCTTTAGGGTCAACATGACAAGTGGCTTATATTCCGAACCGATGAGTAACCAAACAACATCCCGGCAAGCTTACATCAACTGGTTCCTCCTGTCGTTGTTTTTTGCTTATCAGTACCTGTTGCGCGGTTATCCGGGGATTTTCACGAGCGAAATCCGCGGCACGTTCCGTGTGGACGCCACGCGCTATTCGGATCTCGGCGCCTGGTGTATGTTTGCCTACAGTCTGTTGCAAATTCCATTCGGAATGTTGCTGGATCGCATCGGCGTGCGTCGTGTCGTATTAACGGCGTTCGCATTATGTCTCCTCGGACAGTACACATTTACGCATGCCCAAACGTTCGAAACGGCATTGTTGGGGCGGTTGCTGCTCGGTATCGGCGCAACGCCCGGGTACATGAGTGCGTTAAAGCTGGTCGTCGATTCGTTCACCGAAAAATCCTGCGGTCTCTTCATCGGGCTTACGGGTGCATTCGGGAATATATCGCTGGCGTTGTGTGAGCCCCGACTGAAAGCCGTTGGCTTGGCGCACGACGATTGGCGTTTCCCGGCATTGTATTTGAATATCGCCGGAATTTTGATTTTTCTCGCCTGTGTTTTCCTGTTGCGTCCCGAAAAGCTCGTCCCGAATAAAACTTCTTCCGCGGAACCGTCGATGAAGCATAACTTTTGGAAGAATGTCTTTGGCGTCGCGCTCAATTACAAAGTGTATATCGATGCTCTGCTGATTATCGGCACAAACATTCTGGCGGCAACGTTGGCGGATCTGTGGGGTAAGAGTTTTCTTAATGCCAAGTATCATCTGAGTGAACAGGAAGCCATCAATACCGTGCAGTGGATTTCAATCGGACGACTGGCAGCCAATATAATACTGCCGTTAATGTTTGCCGGGACGAAACTCTTGCGCGGAATTCGCATCAGTTGCGCGAATTTGGTGCTCATTTTTGCCTTTCTGATTTACGGTCCGCAAACTTTAAACGGAAGCATGCTGTGGTTTTTGCTGTTCGGTATCGGTTTTTTCGGAAATGCAGATGTATTGATTTTCACCTTGGGAGCAAAATTGTCCACGCCGCAAACGTCCGGTATTCTCATCAGTTGGATCAATTCCGTCAGTATGCTCGGTGAACCCGTTTTGCAAAAGCGGATTGGTGTCGCATTGGATAAAAACTGGTCAGGACTTTTGGACGCAAACGGTCTGCGGCTCTACCAAGCTGTCGATTACGAATGCGCCATGAGCGTCATGCTGAAGGTGGTGTGTGTATGTTTCGTGCTCGCGTGTCTGATGCGCAATAGAAAGTAGACCGCTTAGTTTGTCGGTCTATTGCAGTGTAAAAAGTTTTCGCAGGCATTCAACGGTCGCTACTTGTTGCAAGTATTTGAGGGAAAAACGGCGTCCGGGTTTAACGCGTTTGCAGTCGTGTGTCGTACCGACGGAAACATTCGCCGACACCGACACAGACAGGGTGCTTTTAAGAACGGAGGCGGTCAAAAGAACGTTGAAGGAAACTTCTCTTTTGCATTGACTGAAAGGCGTGCAACAAACGGATAAGCGGACGTATCTGAGTTGGTTCCTGCTCGCGCTGTTTTTCGGTTATCAATACGCAGCTCGAAGTTGCGCCGGAACGTTTGGCGACGAAATCCGCACCGCATTTCGCATCGACGCCGACCGATTTGCCGACTTCGGTGCCTGGTGCATGCTCGCTTACAGTTGTCTGCAAATTCCTTTCGGCATCGCGCTCGATCGCATCGGCATTCGTCGCATCGTTTTAATCTCTTTCGCCGTTTGTTTGGCGGGTAATTACACCTTCACGCACGCACAAACGTTTGAAACGGCACGCCTGGGTCGTCTGTTGTCCGGCATCGGCGGCGTTCCGGCGTACATGAGTGCCGTCAAATTGATCGCCGACGAATTTTCAATCACTTCCGCAGGCTTTTTCATCGGTCTTACACGCGCCGTCGGTTCCGCTCTGGTGATTGCCGGTAATCCGCTATTAAAAAGCATCTGCCTCAACGGAGGGTATTCCTGGCAGCAATCCGCGGATTTTCTCAATTACTTCGGAACCTTCATTTTTCTTCTGTGTGTTATGTTTTTATTTCCGTATCACAAACAACCCGCTCCGTCGGTCTCACAACAAAAACCGCTTCGGGACGTGCTTGCGAATGGTAAAATTTATCTCTTCGGCTTTCTGATCATCGGCACCAATACCGCTGCCGTGGCATTAGCGGATTTGTGGGGACCCGGGTTTCTGACAACCAAATTCGGCTTATCGTCCCAACAAGCCGTCAATTATACGCAGCTGATCTACGGTGGGATGTTACTCGGTTCCGTTATACTTCCGATGCTGTTTGCGAAAAATATCATGCGCGGCGCGTGCATCGGTTGCACCGTTTTAACGGTTCTTTTCTTCACCGTCGTTAACGGTCCCGCATCCCTTTCGATCGCCCTTTTGTGCATTTTTTTGCTTCTGCTCGGTCTGTTCTCGGCGGTTGATATGCTCTTTTTCGCACTCGGCGCACGTTTATCAACCCCGCAAACATCCGGACTAATCGCGAGTTTCATCAATTCCATCGGTATGTTCGGCGAACCGATATTGCAGAAATACATCGGTATGATGCTTCATCGCACCTGGAACGGCGCGCTGTCAAACGAAGGTCTGCCTCTGTATCGCACCGTCGATTACGAACGCGCTCTGCAAATTTTACCGATACTGGCGGTTGTTTGCTGTTTGCTGACGTTTTTTATCGCCCGTTCATCCGCGCTTTCGCAAAACCGTTTCCCTTAATTCACATTGACGCAACAACGCCTTTCTTTTCTCATAAAAATCGATAATGGACACGAAAAAAACAAGCAGACGGGCTTATTTTGATTGGCTTCTGCTGTCGCTGTTTTTTGCATACCAATATCTGTTGCGTTGCTGTCCGAGCGTTTTCACAAACGAAATTCGCCGGACGTTTTCCATCAACGCGGGTCAGTTTGCCGATTTCGGTGTCTGGTGCATGTTGGTGTACAGTTGCCTGCAGATTCCGTTTGGCATTGCGCTGGATCGCATCGGTATTCGGCGAACGGTTCTTGCTTCTTTCGGGCTGTGTCTCATCGGGCAGTATGGGTTCACGCATGCGTCGTCCTATGAAAGTGCCTTGTGGGGACGGGTTTTAATCGGTATCGGCGGCGCGCCGGCATACATGAGTGCCCTTAAACTGATTGCGGATACTTTTGCGGAAAAATCCTGCGGTCTATTCATCGGCATTACCGGAATGTTCACGGTATTTGTCGTATTTTGCAATCCGTTATTGAAGGAGATCTGCCTGGAGCACAACGATTGGCGCATTGCGGCAAATGACCTGAACCTCTTCGGTGCGGTCGTGTTTCTGCTTTGCCTGTTGTTTTTGTTCCCGAAAAAATCCTGTTGCAAAACGGATAAGGCATCGGAATTACCCTTTTGGAACGCGTTACGGCAGGTTGCAACGGATTACAGAGTCTACGTCTACGCCGCTTTTGTCATCGGCACCAACATTGTCGCCATGACCCTTGCAGACTTGTGGGGACCCGGATTTTTGATGACCAAGTATCATTTGGATGAACAACAGGCAGTCAATGATACGCAACTGATCACCGCCGGTATGGTGCTCGGCGAATTGCTGTTGCCGATCCTTTTTTGCAGCGGCTTGAAGATTATCCGCGGCGTGCAGGTGTGTTGCGGCGGATTGGCGATCATTTTTTGTCTTCTTATCTACGGAGCGCAAATTTCGCCCGTTTCATTGAAAATCGTCCTTTTTGCGATGGGGTTATTCAGTGCGGCGGATGCCCTGGCTTTCACGCTCGGTGCACGTCTGTCTACGCCGCAAATATCGGGCATGTTGATGAGCTGGATCAATTCCGTCGGGATGATCGGCGAACCCGTTCTTCAAAAGTGGGTCGGATTTGCGTTGGACAAACACTGGTCGGGGACACT
>JAFVCI010000039.1 GCA_017479315.1 Opitutales bacterium
ATGAAAATATTTTCTCAAAAACCTATCAATGTGATTTCATTTAAATCTATCTCCCACCTAATCCCTTGCTCTTCCCTTACTTTTCCCCTTCAATAATCACATATGGCAACCGTCCCACCAATCCTTCCCTCCACCTCCCGCGCACTCTGCCTTGACATGGTTTCGCAGGCGAATTCAGGGCATTTGGGAATGCCGCTCGGGTGTGCCGATTGTATGGCGGTGTTGTTTGGGCAGTTTTTGAGGTTTTTGCCGAAAAATCCGCGTTGGATCAATCGCGATCGTTTCATTCTCTCCGCGGGGCACGGGGCACCGCTGTTGTATGCGTTTTTGTATCTGAGCGGTTACGATGTTACGTTGGAGGATTTAAAAAATCTGCGGCAGTTCGGCAGTAAGGCGACGGGACACCCCGAGTTCGGCGTAACGCCGGGGGTGGAGATGACAACGGGTCCGTTGGGGCAGGGGATTGGGAATGCCGTCGGGATGGCGTTATCGCAAAAGAAATTGGCGTTCGAATGTAATACTTCGGAATATACCATCATTGATAACTGCACCGTTTGTTTATGCGGGGACGGGTGTCTGCAGGAAGGGGTCGGGCAGGAAAGTATCGCGTTGGCGGGAGTGTGGAAGCTCGATAATTTAATTCTTATCTACGATTGCAATTCCATCACGCTTGATGCGGATATAACGGTGTCGCAGGCGGAAAATACGCGGCAAAAGTTCGAAGCGCTCGGTTGGGATGTGTTTGAGGCGGATGGGCATAACATCGAAGCGATTTCTGAAACATTGGATCAATGTCGGACGTTGAAAGGTAAGCCGAAGGTTTTATTATTAAAGACCATTGCGGGTTACGGATTGAGCGTCGAAGGTACCGCCAAGGCACACGGGGCGGCGGGCTTGAAAGACGGAGCGGAAGTAAAGAGAAAATGGGGTTTAGACGGTAAAGAGGCGTTTTTTATTCCCGAGGAGACCAAAAGATTTTTCGAGAAGCGCATTGCAAAGTTGCAAAAAGCTTACAACGCATGGGCGAAAACGTTCGAAGCGTGGTGCGAAGCGGAGCCTGAGAAAGCGTTGCGTTTAGCGAAAAAGACAACCGTTGACGAAGGTTTCTTTCAATCCTTTACGGGCGATACGAAACCGCAGGCGACGCGTACGTGTGCGGGCGAATTGTTGAACGCTTACGCGCAAAAAGTTTCGATCGTTCTCACGGGAAGCGCCGATGTGTTCGGGTCGGTCGGGAATTATCTTAAAAACGGCGGCGATTTTTCGGCAACGAACCCGATCGGGCGTAATTTATTTTTCAGTGTGCGCGAGCATGCCATGGGAGCGATTTTGAACGGTATCGCCTATGACGGATTTTACCAACCGTCCGGTTCGGCATATTTGGTATTTTCCGATTATTTGAAACCTGCGTTGCGTGTGGCGGCATTGGCGCGATTGCCCGTGTGGTATTTCTTTTCACACGATTCGTTCGCCGTCGGCGAAGACGGTCCGACGCATCAGCCGATTGAGCAGTTGGCGGGCTTGCGGGCGATGCCGAATGTTCATGTGTATCGTCCCGCGGATATCGATGAATGTGCCGCGTGCTTTCAATGCGCCGCCGAAGATCACGAAGGTTCGAGTGTGTTTGCGTTGTCGCGGCAAGTGCTTCCGTACGTATCGGTTTTATCCAAAGAAGAAAAGTTCGAAGGTTCGCTTCACGGCGGATACGTGCTTTTGCGTGAAACGCAACCCCTGCGGTGCATTCTGATTGCCACGGGAAGCGAAGTTTCTTTGGCGCTTCGGGCGGCGGAACGCTTGGGTACGTTTGTGCGCGTTGTTTCCATACCCTGTTGCGAATTATTCCTGGAGCAAAGCGATGTCTATAAAGAAGAAGTGTTGCCAAAAGCCTGCACCCGTCGGGTTGCCGTCGAAGCGGGCTCAACGCAACCGTGGTACCGTTTTGTCGGTTTGGACGGTTTTGTATTTGGTTTGGAGCGTTTCGGTGCAAGCGCGCCCGCGGAGATTTTGAAGGAAAAATTCGGTTTTACGTCGGAGAAGTTCGTCGAAAAAGTTAAGGAAACTTTCGGTTTTTGAGGGCTTTTGCAAAATTTTCCCTTACAAAGGTTATTTTTTCCGTTTATCAGCGAAAATTTTCGTTCTTACGGGCTTTGAAAGCACTCCGTCCGAAGCATTGAAAAAGACCGTGAAAATAAAAAACGCGGAGGCATATGAACCTCCGCGTTTTTATTTTTTGAGCACCGCCGCCGTGTATCGGATACGACAGCGGGAATGCGTCTTTAACACTTGACGTTTTGCTCGATATCGAGAGCCGTCTTCATCATTTGCTGTACCATCTGCGCGACTTCCTCTTCGTCCTTAAAGAGATCCTTCATGAAATTTTGGATCGAATTGGCAACTTGATCGATCATATCCGATAAAAGATCGATTTGCTGCTGCAGTTTATCCCGGCTGATTTTTATATTTGACAATTCATTTTCGATCTCCGCCAATTCCTTCTGAGCGAAACCGTTGACGATTTGACCGGTACTGCTTGTCACGCCCGACACGGCACCGGCAACCGTCGCCATGATTCTGAGCAAATTG
>JAFVCI010000040.1 GCA_017479315.1 Opitutales bacterium
ATCTGTCCGTATCCCGAGAGAAAAAAACCAAATACTGCCATATGATGACGCTTCCCGAAGATAAAGGAAAGTTGATGCTGGGTAAGATCCTTTACATGGGATGCGCGATCCTGGCATCCAACATCATTATATTCGCGGGAACCTTTGTCGGCGGAACGCTTCTGACGACGAGCATACCCGTGGGCGGTGGGGTTGCTTCCGTATTTGTACTGACCATTTCGGAACTTTGGCAAATACCCTTGTTTCTGTTCCTCGGCGAACGCTTCGGCATGGTTTCGGAACTGTTGGTATGCGTCTTTTTGTCAATCGGCGGAATCGTTGCGGCATCCTCCGGGAAATGGTTTGTATTACCTTCCGCAATCCCGGCAGAATTTTATGTCCGTTGTTGCATGTGCTTCCAAACGGTACTAAGGCGGAGGTCGAAGATCCGCTTCTGAATACGGGAGTAATCTTACCGGGAATATGTGCTTCCATAATATGGTTTGGGTTTGCAACAGCATTGTTTCTTCATTGGTTTCGGAAATTCGAGGTAAATCAAAAATGCTAGGGAGATCTCTCAAAGCGGACTTTTTAAAAATGAAAAACCTGCCCGTTTTATGGGCACATATTTGGATCCCCGTTGCGATCAATACATTGTTTTTATCCTATTACACCTTTACGGGATGGAGTACGTCCGCGAAGGTTATCGGTTTTTTTGAGTCCGTCGGAGCGGGATTTCCGATTTTGATCGGCATCTTTACCGCCGATGTCGCGGAGCATGAACAGAATGCCGGTCGTTTCCAAAATTTACTCTCCCAACCCCGTAAGACGACGGCATTTCTGTCGAAGGTTATCCTTCTGTTGCTCTTGGGATTTTTCTCGGTTGTTTTGACGGCCGTGATTTTCGGAGCGGGATTTCGGGTAATCGTAAATAATTGCGATATCGGTATGGTTACATACTTGACGGCGGCACTGATGCTGTGGTGCGGCAGTATTCCGCTTTACATCGTTCAAATGATCATCGCATTTGGTTTCGGGAAAGGCGCGTCCGTCGGAACGGGGCTTTTTGCCGGACTGCTCGGCGCACTCATGCTTACGGATTTGGGCAGGCTTGTGTGGGAATATGTACCGCCGTCATGGACGGGAAGAATGCCTGTCACGTATTTGCGCGTTGTGTTTGGAACACCCGATGCAGTCAACGAGTTAAAAAAGGCGATACCGATCGTTTGCGTTGTCACAATAATGAGTTTGTTGTGTTACCGACTGTGGGCTTCCCGCTTTGAGGGCGACAGGATAACGGAATAGACGCTTGGGAGAATTTGACAAAAGGAGGCAACTGTTATAGTTCCACTCTTTCGTCCTGTCCGTTCCGTGAAGCGGCTTCCCGATGTCCTTCGGAAGTACTGGTTTTGCAACGAAACACGCTCAAGATCGGCAAACAATCGCCATCATTAGCGTTGGTGCACACTTCTACGGTCGTCGGCTTAGGGAAAAACAAAACGCCTTCAAAAACAGACGGAAATTCCAAAACAAACCCACCAAGAACATACCGCGATTGCTTAAAACACAATCGCCGTACGTGGTTTCCCCAACGGCACCCGACCGCATCCGCCCCAAATCTGTCAGGAAAAGAGCGAAGTCATGACCGCCCCAGAAAGCACGCCTGTCTTACAACTAGACGAAAACCGCCGAATGCCTTTCATGACATTCCGCCTTCCGCCATGCCTCCGACGCCCTGCGGTCGCCGCGCTTACCGTTCAAAGTACGACGCACCCTGTCGCGGCACCGACGTCGGGAATTGGTTCCGATGTCGCAAATGCCTGACGGAATGCGACCCCAAGCCGACGTGTTCCACGTAAATCGGCGCAAACGCCTGATGATTGTTGATTTCTGCCATGATAACCTCCTGTTAATTATTCCCGTTAATTGTTATTTTTCGCGTGCCGCCCGATCCGCGCTCTCTTTGATGAAACGCTCGATGCGCGCCATCCATTTCTCGACCACTTCCACAAACACGCCCAGGCGGTCTTCAAAAGCGGTCAGATCCGTCAACGGCAATCCGAAGGCGCGCGCCAGTACCAAAGATTGCGATTGTTTATCGAGCCCGAGCGTACTGCCTTCCGTTTCGTTCCAAAAGAAATTGCCTTCCAGCGCTTTTTGATAAACGGCATCGCGGCATTCGATCGGCACCTCGCCGATGTAGGCGTAAATGACCAGCAACTTCCCGGCTTCGTCCAAATCCATGTTGAGAACGATTTTCTCGTCGAACAGCAACATGCAGTGGTTGTTTTCGTCCAGGCACAAATCCGACAATCCCTGCCCGTCGCCGATGCGCTTCAACACCTCGTTCACGTGCGCCTTCAACTCGGCATCGCCCTGTCCAGCAACTCTACGCCCCTGCTTCTTCATTAACTATCGTATAACATGTTGAAAAGGCTTTTGCAAGATGGAAAAAAGAATATAATTTCCGATTTTTATATCGTTTTCAATTTTTATGAGGAAATTTTTTACAAAAAACATGTTTTAACCGCTTTTAAATGTCGTTGACGGATAAAATTTCCCGCAACCGCCTGCACAGTTATATGCATCTTCGAACGAAGGAATTTCCCCAAAAACCGTCTTGCCGATCGACACAAAAGTTTTTCAATAAAAGCCATGGAAGAGGTTTGTCCGCGCACGCATCGTTGCAACGCGCTCCGTCGCACCGACGAGGGGCGTTCGGTGGTTTTAATCGGCTGGGTACAAAGCATTCGCGACCACGGCGGATTGTGCTTCATCGATTTGCGCGACCGCGAAGGAATCACGCAGTTGGTGCTGGATCCGCATGCTTTTTCAAAAGAAATTTCTGTCCTGAAACCCGAATCGGTTATCGGCGTGCACGGTACCGTGCGCCTGCGCCCTTCCGAAACCGTCAATGCGGCGTTACCGACGGGAGACGTTGAGGTTGCCGTCGAGAAATTAACGATTCACAACCTTTGCCAAACGTTGCCGTTTCCGTTGGACGAAAAAGCGGAGAAGGTAAGCGAAGACCTGCGTTTAACGTACCGTTATCTGGATTTGCGCCGCAAGCCGAACCTCGATCGCCTGAAATTGCGCCATCGGGCTTCGCACGTCATTCGCAATTACCTGGATAAAGAGGATTTTTTGGAAATCGAGCTTCCGACGCTCTTTAAAAGCACTCCCGAAGGCGCGCGCGAGTTTTTGGTACCGAGCCGCCTCAACCAAGGGCAGTGCTACGCGCTGACGCAATCGCCGCAACAATACAAACAAATGCTGATGGTGGCGGGAACGGAACGCTACTTTTCGTTCGCACGCTGTTTCAGAGATGAAGATTTGCGCGCCGACCGACAGCCGGAATTCACCCAAATCGACCTGGAAATGTCCTTCATTCGGCGCGAAGACATTTATGCCCTCATCGAGGGTCTGATCGCGCAACTGTGGGAAACGTGCCTCGGTATCACCATCCCGATGCCGTTAAAAAGAATGCCCTTCAAAGAAGCCATGGATCGCTTCGGTTCCGACAAACCCGACTGTCGTTTCGGTTTGGAGTTGGCGGACGTCACGGACATCTTTAAAGGTTCGGCGTTTAAAGTCTTTGCCAACGTTGCCGATAAAGGCGGTGCAATCAAGGTTCTGAAAATCGAAAACTTTGCCGATGTCACCGCCGGCGAACTGGCGTCGTTGGAGCAAACCGCCAAACACAACGGCGCGAAGGGGCTTGCATTCATTAAAGTCAAAGCGGACGAATGGAAGTCGCCGTTTGTGAAATTTTTGTCCGAAACCGAAAAGCAGGCACTGATTCAAGGCTTGGATATCCGTGAAAACGACTGTTTGTTTTTCATGGCGGACACATGGGAAAGAGCCTGCAATATCCTCGGGAAAGTACGTCTCGAAGCAGCGGAAATTCTCAAAAAGCGCGGCATATTGAAAATTTCGGATAAAGATTTCCGTTTCCTGTGGGTGGTTGATTTCCCGCTGTTGACCTACGACGAGGAACAAAAGAAGTTCGTCGCCACCCACCATCCGTTCACGGCTCCCGTCGAAGAAGATATTCCGCTGCTAAAAACCGACCCGCAACACGTGCGCGGTCAACATTACGATTTGGTGCTCAACGGTATTGAGCTCGGCGGCGGCAGTATCCGTATTCACACACCCGATTTACAGCGTTTCGTGTTCGAAAACGTCATCAAAATTCCGCACGACATCGTCGAAGACCGCTTCGGATACATGTTACGGGCGTTCTCCTTCGGTGCGCCTCCGCACGGAGGCATTGCTCTCGGGTTTGACCGCCTCGTCGCACTCATGGCGGGCACGCACAGTATTCGGGATGTGATTGCCTTCCCAAAAACTCAAAAAGGTCAGGACTTGATGTCCATGAGTCCGGGGGATGTCACGGAAAAACAACTTTCGGACTTGGGATTGCGTTGGTTACCGACGATGGGGGAAGCATAGAAATATACCGAATAAACCGTCGAAAAACGGGATGAATTCTGTATTTTCGGAAGGTTAAAATACCTTTGAAGATGTCTGTTTTGTTTAATTACTCCTTGAAGAGAATGTATTTTTTAGGTTCTCGAAACACAAATCCTGTTTTTTGAATGCTTTTTTACAAAAAATATATTAACGGACGGGATTTTCACAAAAAAACGCACTCGCTTTTGCTCCGAAAGTCGTTAGTCTGAATACATGTGTTCGTCCCGCGACAACCCGAAGCCGCCGCTGAAACATATTGCCTTTATCATGGACGGCAACGGACGTTGGGCGAAACAACGGCAACTGGCGCGAACGGAGGGACACAAGGAAGGCGTGAAACGCATTTTTGACGTCGCCAAGCGCGCCTTTGAGCACTGGAATGTCCCGTATATCACGCTTTATGCGTTTTCGACCGAGAACTGGTCGCGACCAAAGTATGAAATCGACGTCATTTTTCGGCTTTTGCGCGGTTGGTTAAAGCGAAAGAAAAAGATATTGGTCGAAAACAAAATCCGTTTTCGCACCATCGGCGATTTATCGAGATTGCCGAAAACGGCGCAGGAGATTTTGGACGAAACCATTCGTGAGACCGCCGATTTTACCGAACACACACTGACGGTGGCATTGAATTACGGCGCGCGCGAGGAAGTGCTTCGGGCAGTGCGGGAACTTTCGCCGTCGGAACGGGAAAACTTAACGTGGGAAACGCTTTCAAAGCATTTTTACACCGCCGACATCCCCGATCCCGATTTGATTGTTCGAACGAGCGGCGAACAGCGATTGAGCAACTTTTTACTGTTGCAGGCAGCGTACAGCGAATTTTACTTCACCCCAACCTACTGGCCGGATTTCGGTGCCGATGCACTGGATAAAGCCGTTGAAAATTATCTCCGACGCACGCGGCGCTTCGGAAACATCGAACCATGCTCCGACAACGCCTGAACAGCTCGCTCCTCCTGTGGAGCGTCTTGCTCCTCATCGTTTGGTGCTTTAGGTTGAACGCAATTGCATTTCTGTGCGTACTTACTGCCGTCGGTGCCGTTGTCGAACTGCTTAAACTGTTTAAAGCCAATGTCCCCGTCATCCGCTTCAACGCCTGTCTGTCGGGACTGTTTCTTGCGTTTTCTTATGTCGCGTTACGGCACGAAGTGTTTGACATCGACCACATCCATGCGCTCGCGTTTATCGTTCTGTTCCATTGGAGCGTGTTTGTCGCCAAGACCGCAAAGGCTTTATTCTTATCGCTGTTCTGCTTCTTCTATCTGACGCTGAACATTCATTTTCTGTTTAAAATCGCGCATTTATTTCTTTGGAACGACACAACCGCCACGCTGATGATCCTTTGGGTGGTGCTGATCACGAAAGCGACCGATATCGGTGCGTTTTGCGTCGGCTGTTCCTGCGGGAAGCATCCCCTTCTCCCGACCGTCAGCCCCAAAAAAACCCGCGAAGGCGTTTTGGGCGGGATTTTGATCGCACTTCTCGTGAACGTTTTATTTTACGTCTGTTTCGCCAAACACATGCCGATCGTGTTTATAAAAAGTTGCGTCTTTACCGTCTGCCTCGCCTGGGGTGCCGTTCTGTCCGACCTCGTCGAATCGTTGCTCAAACGCCACCTGTCGGTCAAGGATTCCGGGCATATCATTCCCGGCATCGGCGGCATTCTGGATCTCGTCGACAGCCTGCTGTTGAACGCCCCGCTGGCATATTGGCTGTTGAAATACGGGGTGTGAATTTCGGAAAAGCCGAATTTCCGGTTTTCTTGCAAAACTCATTTAGCGCATTAACGCAATCTCATTAGCAAAAACCCTTCCTGAATTGACAAAAACGTGCCCTTTTGTTCCGATAAAGGCGTTGCTCTCGTCGTCCAACGGATAGGACATCGGCCTCCGAAGCCGGAAATTCGGGTTCGAATCCCGACGAGAGCGCCAGAATCGATGTCCCGCTTTTGTTAAAGTTCCGCTGTTTGCAAATTAAAACGTATCTTTTAAAGCTTTAAATACGTACACAAAAACGCCTGTTGCGCTTTGGAGACAAAATTACAATTCGGAAATCCCTTCAACGGCATCCATTGCAATGCAATATGAGGTTCCTGTTGCTTTAAGGGTTCGGTAACATTCAAAGCATCGCAGAAAACTTCATACAAAAACGTAATATGATGGCGACGTTTGCCGTCCGAACCTTCGAAACAATCTTCGAAAAAACTCAAAAACTTCCCGACTTCGCAATCGCACCCGACCTCTTCGTTCCACTCCCGACGAAGGGCATCCGTCATCGGCTCCCAAAATTCCACATGCCCGCCCGGAAGGCAAATGTATCCGAAATTTGTATTTTGATACACCAGAATGTGATTGTCTTTTACGCAAACACCGCGGACGAGGGTTTCGATGATATTCATACGCTCTATTTTTCCGATCGGAAACGTATCTTTTCAATTCAAAATCCTAAATGACATCACCGACAGGAATTGGAATCGACCACAACCACCGCTATCGAGATGGAAAGGTATTGCGCAACATCCCTCTCTTTATCACGGAGCACACGCATTGCTTTTGGTGCCGAGTATACGCCCGAAAAAAACAACACAATTCTGGCAAACCCGCAACTCCCTTACTTAAGCCGCACTTTCAATCACCTGCTTCTCAACAAATTGCCAATAACGGGCGACATTACTCTCCTGGGGTTACCATCCTGCTCTAAAAACACTTGCAACACTGCGGTGAACAAAGCTTTCTTTGTACCTGCCATACCCGCTCGCAATCAGTATCAATCGTACAGTCGTTCGAACCTCTTCTTATTCTTTTCCAAAAACAACTACACGATCCGGAAAATAACGATACGTATCATTCACGGTGATCTTGTCGACCACTTGAACCTTTTCGATTTCTTCCGTTGCCATATTAACGATCAGAAACAAAGTCAATTCAAAATCCGTAATTTTTTTGTCGTTCTCTGACTCTACATCTTTTTCGGAAACCTTAACACTTTTTCCCGTATGCTCATCAATTTTCTCGTAATGCCACTGAGACAGACGCAGAGTATAACCGAATCTATCCACGGCTTCCGCTATTTCTTTATCGCTCAATTCCCAGCCCCCGAACTCCCGATACGTTTCGGATTGTTTATATTCCTTAAGCAAACAAGAACGCACATCAATACGCAAACAA
>JAFVCI010000041.1 GCA_017479315.1 Opitutales bacterium
AAGGCACTTCCTTTAATAACCGTTGTCCGTACGGATCGTCGATGTTAATGACCGCGTGTTTTAAGGCGGGAGTTTCGAACAGGGAACGTTTCGCAAGATAATAGGCTTCCGCCGTTTGGTGATAATCCAGATGATCGTGCCCCAGGTTTGTAAAAACCGTCGTATCGAAATGTATGCCGTACGTACGTTTTTGGTCGATGCCCTGCGAAGAGGCTTCGATAACGTCGTTTTGCACGTTCTCCGACACCATTTCACTTAAATAACTCATCAACGTTACCGCGTCGGGCGTCGTTCGAACCGAAGGCAAAACGCGCCGTCCCAAATCGTTGTGCAGACTGCCGACAAGCCCCGTTTTTTCCTCAAGAGCGGCTTGATAAAGGTAGTGCAACAGCCAGGTTGTTGTGGTTTTCCCGCTTGTTCCCGTCACGCCGACAAGACGCAGTTGTTCGTCGGGAAAACCGTAAAAGGCGCGTGCGATTTGCACAACGGCGATACGCACATTCGGGACTTGAATCTGAATGACGTTCGGCAGGTGCGGGATGATTTTTTCGGCAACAATCACCGTCGCGCCGTTGGCAATCGCCGCATGGACGTAATCGCAACCGTCATTTTCGTATCCCGGAACGGCGAAAAATAAACCGTTCGGTCGAATTTGCCGATGGTGCAGGGCGATGTTCGTAATATCGGGATTGGCGTCGGAACCGCACCGTTTTTTCACCTGCGTCGCGCGCAACAACGTTTTTAAATTCACCGATGTCATAGTGTTCAATAAAGGGAAGGCAAACCGTTGCAGCAACGGTGCATACGATAAAAGAGCGGTATTGAGCATCATAATTTCAAAATGTTTGTTTGCGGCGGTACTCCCGTGTAAGAAATGATACTGCTCGCAATTTCCTTAAAAAGCGGCGCCGCCACAACAGATCCGTATCCCGTTCCCTGTACATGCGGCGTATCAACGACAACCGTGATTTGGAATTGCGGTTGCTTATTCGGGAAAAATCCAGAAAATGACGCCACGTGTTGCGTGTGTGAATACTGACCGTCGATAATCTTTTGCGACGTCCCCGTTTTCCCTGCGACTGCATAACCGCGCACAAACGCCTTCGAATGTTCGTCGAGCAACAGCAAATCGCGCATGGTCCGCGCGGTCGTTTCCTTTAAAACCTTCCGCCGCATTTTCGGTTCAAAGGTGTGAACGATTTCTCCTTTCGGGTTGTAAATGCGCTTAATGAACTGCGGATACATCAAAGTGCCGCCGTTGGCAATCGCTCCCACGGCGTAGTGCATTTGAAAAATCGAGCAGGCGAGCGCGTGTCCCATCGGAAGCCGCGTAATCGTTAAACCATCCCACTGTTTGATCGGATGAAAAATGCCGCGCGTTTCTCCCGCAAATCCCGTTCGGGTTGTTTCGCCGAAACCGAAACGCCTTCCGTAGTCGTACAGACGTTCGGCGCCGAGTTTGAACCCGATTTGCGCCGTTCCGCGATTGCTGGAATGATGCAAAATTTCGCCGACGTCCATCGTTTGGTCGAACGTCTTCCAATCTTTCGGCAACGGCAATTCTTTCCCGCGATAAAGTGCTTTCGATAATCCGCAGTTGAAGGTATCGGTTGTTTTAACGGCACCGCAATCGAGTGCCGCGGCAACAGTGACGGCTTTAAAAACAGACCCGGGTTCGTAGACATTCGAAAGCGCAACGTTGGTCAATGCTTCCGTTTTGTATTGCCGGTAACAATTGGAATCGAAAAACGGAACCGTCACGCACGCCAGGACTTCGCCCGTCGCGGGATGCGTCACCAACGCCTGAATGGATTGCGCACGAAGGCGTTCCCGCGCTTCCGACAAAATTGCTTCGACCGACTGCTGAATTCGGTCGTCCAACGTCAGTTCAACGGTATAACCGTCCGTCGGCTCGAGAGTATGTTTGCGGTATTGTCGCATTTCGTCGCCTTTCCCGTTCACCTCGTACGCGACCCAACCGTCCTGTCCTTTGAGAAAAAACTGCATCAAGTTTTCGATGCCGCAAACGGGTTGCCCTTCGGTATTGATGAAACCGACGATATAACTCATACTCGGCGCATGTAGGTAACGCCGTTGAAATTTACGATTACCGTACACGCCCTTAATGCGTAGGGCTTTAATCTTTTCGTAAGACGCTTCAGAGACCTCTTTCGCCAGAGATTTCCATCGAATTTGCGACGGTTTCCAAAGAACTGCCAAGTCGGGCAGCGGAAGCTTCAAAATATCCGCCAATAACGGCAATTTTTCGCGATCTTTCTCCAAAATTTGCGTTAAATCGACGCCGACGTCATAGACGGACTGTTGCAGTGTTAAGGGATGCCCTTTGCAATCGATGACGGTTCCGCGCAAAGCGGGAATGATGCGGGTACGTTGGCGTGCGCTTTTTAGAAATCCGTCAAACCGATGTCCATAATATCCCAGGTAAAGGAAACGCGAAGCAATGACCGCAAATCCCGTCATAAACAGGGCGGTAACGGCATAACAGCGTTTTGAAAACAGCGGTGACATCAGCGATTATAAGCCAAAGAAATTTTCATCGGAAGACGGTTGTCGTTGTTAATCCAAAGCATACGCCGTGCCGAATGTTTTGCGTAAAGAATTCTCTGTTGATGTTGCCAATGCGCCAGGTAAAGATCCATGCGTTGCTCGAGCGTTTGCAATTTTTGCAGTTCCCGTTCCAGATTTTTTATCTGCAACGCCTGTTTGGAAGCGGCATAACGCATACCAAACAGGCTGAACGCACCCATTGCCGCCAGGCAAAAAAAGGCGACAATCCCGTACTTATACTTCAGGAGTTTCATATTCATAACTTTTTTAAAATTCTCAGTTTCGCCGAACGTGCTCTCGGATTGGACAAAACTTCCGCCTTCGTCGCCGTTATCGGCTTGCGCGTCACCAACGTCGCGCGCACCGTTTTTAACTGTCGCGGTTGCGCATCGTTTCGCGTCAAACTGCGACCGCACCAGTCGTAAAAGTGCCGCTTCACGATCCGATCTTCGAGCGAATGAAATGTAATCACAGCCAGTAGACCGTTGGGGTTTAAACATTCGAAAGCGGCTTTCAGTCCGAGTTCCAGGCGGTTCAGTTCGTCATTGACCGCAATACGCAACCCTTGGAACACGCGCGTCGCCGGGTGAAGGTGAGGTTTTTTGGATTTTGCAATCGACGTATGA
>JAFVCI010000042.1 GCA_017479315.1 Opitutales bacterium
AATCGGAAGGCTCAAACAACCGCGCGCATAAGCATCGGCACCGTGTAATGAAAGCTCACCCAAAAGCTCGCGATAGCCTTGATATTCGTAAAGCGGCAGATAATGAACGCCCGTTTCGACACCGTTTTCTTTGAGTTTTTGATACGCAAAATCACGCTTTTGTCGGTCTTTGAAATGAACAACAAACAGATGGTACGAACTGCCTTCGTGATACGGAACACATGTGAGATGCGAGGCGTACGGTTCTTTCGATAAACGTTCCGAGTAATAACGCGCAATTGCCCGCCGTTTTTCAACAAATGCATCGATGCGTTTTAACTGCGACAGCCCCAAAGCCGCCTGCAATTCCGACATGCGGTCATTATAACCCCAAAGTTTTTGTTTGCGCACGTAGGTATTCGGTTGGGATTGTAGACCGTGATTGAGAAAAAGGCGAACGCGTTCCGCAAGTCTGTCATTGTTGGTGACGACGGCTCCGCCTTCGCCGCAGGTAATCGTTTTGAGCGGATGGAAGCTCAACGTTGCCAAATCCGTATGAACGCAGGAAGCACTTTTGTATGTTTTTCCTTCAAAAATATACGTACCTCCAAAGCTGTGTGCCGCATCTTCAATCACCGTTGCGCGATATTTTTCTGCCAATCCATGAATAACAGGTAAATCCGCCGCAATTCCCTGCAATGACACCGGCACAATCGCTTTTTTTACAGAAGGCGGTTCGGCTTCCAGGGCTTTTTCGAGCATTTCCGTGCTCATAATACCCGTAACCGGATCGACATCGACGAAGCAAATTTTCGCACCGACGGCGTGGAGCATGTTGGAGGTTGCCGCGAAAGTAATCGGCGTGGTAAAGACCGTCGCGCTCTGCAATTCCGATGCGAGGTAACTCAAATGCAACGCCGAAGTGCCGTTGGAGCAAACAATGGCGTGTTTGACGTTTAAATAATCCCGCAAAGCTGCTTCGAATGCGCGAATGCTTGATCCCTGCGAGAGAAAATCGCTCTTTAAAACGTCCGTAACCGCTTGGATGTCCGAATCATCAATCGTTTGGCGGGAGTAGGGGATGTGCTTTGAGGTCATATGGAACAGAAAAAGGGTAGGGTTGCCGATGTTTATTACCATAAGATTACTCATGGGCATCGAAAGGTCTTTGGTTTGTTTTTTACATTTTTTGATTTATTTTTTGATTTAAACGTTAACTGACGTGGTGTGTTTGTTAAGCATCCGAGTATGTACGGAGCATTTTCGAACAAGCGAGGTTTCATTTTGACTTCAAGGATGCGATTTTTGATCTTCCATGGGAGAAGCAAACAAAGTACACTTCAACGTTCTTCATAACCTTCCTCAGTTTCCGTTCGTACTTTACTGCAGTTGTTTTTCAAAAAACGCTGTCAATTCCGCCTCCGAAAGGCGCGTTTGTTGCATCGTATCGCGGTCGCGCAGGGTATAGGTATCGTTATCGAGTGAATCGAAATCCACGGTCACACACCAAGGCGTACCGATTTCGTCCATGCGTCGATAGCGGCGACCGACGGCACCTGTCTCGTCGTACGCCGTGTACCAACGTTTTTGCAGTCTTGAAAAGAGCCCGCGCGCTTTTTCAACCAACTCGGGTTTATTTTTAACCAATGGGAACACCGCCGCCTTGATTGGTGCCAACTTCGGTTTCAGGCGCAACACAACGCGCTTCTCGCCGTTCACCTCATCTTCGTCATACGCCGATACCAATAACGCCAGAACCGTTCGATCGACGCCGACGGAAGGCTCGATGACGTATGGAAGATATTTGGTTTTGAGCGTTTCGTCAAAGTACTCCAACGGCTTTCCGCTGCAGGACTGGTGTTGGGTTAAATCAAAGTTTCCGCGCACGGCAATCCCTTCCAACTCTTGCACACCGAACGGATAACGGAACATAATGTCCGTGCAGGCTTTTGCGTAATGCGCCAAGTCTTTTTTTTCGTGCACATCAAAAGAAAGCCACTCCTTTCGCAGACCGATGGAAAGGTGCCATTGATAACGCTCTTCGATCCATTTTTGATGCAGGTTCGGCCAAAGCGTTTCGTCGGCGGGCAGAAAGTATTCGATTTCCATCTGCTCGAACTCCCGCGAGCGAAACGTGAAATTGCGCGGCGTGATTTCATTGCGGAACGCCTTCCCGATTTGCGCAATCCCGAACGGCAGTTTGACGCGCGTTGAATCAACGACATTTTTGAAGTTAATAAAAATCCCCTGGGCGGTTTCGGGGCGCAGATACGCAATGCCCGCTTCGGATGCAACGGCACCAACCTGCGTTTGAAACATCAAATTAAATTCCCGCGGCGGCGTTAAATCGCCCGGCTTATCGGTAGCAGGGGAGGGGATAAGCGCAAATTCTTCCGGCTTTGCTTCGGTCAGCGGTTTTAAGTGAATTTCGTCAGGCTTCTCCTGCGAACAATTACGCGCTTTAAGAAGTGCCTTTGTTTTTTTGGCAATATCGGCATCGCGTTCTTCACCGTCTGTCACGCAAATGTACCCGAGCAATTTTCCAGAGACGGAAATCGGTGCGTAAAATACCTGATCGGCTCGGTAACGCGCCTTCGTGACTTTACAATCGACCATCGGATCGGAAAAACCGTCCACATGCCCCGAGGCTCTCCAAACATTCGGGTGCAAAATTACGGCACTATCCAGACCGACGATATCCTCGCGATCCTGCACCATGTTCTTCCACCACAAATTTTTAACGTTGCGTTTGAGTTCCGTTCCGAGCGGTCCGTAATCGAAAAAGCCGTTCAGCCCGCCGTAAATATCCGACGACGGAAAAATGAACCCCTTGCGCTTACAGAACGCAACCAAATCCTTCATCGCAACCATCGGTTTTATGGAAGCTTTTTGGGTGTACGGTGGCAATGTTTTTTGAGGAGGGTTTGACGGGAGTACTCCGCAAGAAAAAAGAAAAGTTTGGAAAGTGCTTTGTCCTTGTTGGCAAGTGTTTGATTTGAAACCTGTCATTTAAACATAAACCGTGTGCTCTATAAAAGTGGTGTAAAAAACAAAACAGTTCGAAACTCAAAAAACGATAAAATACTATCAAAAACCGTTATTGCATAAAGCGCATAATACCGTGAGCCGTTGCTGAAAATTTTTTAATCATACCTTCTGGATAAATGTTATTCAAACGGTAAAAAACAAGCAGACGCGCGCTCTCGTCTTGAAAATTTCAACCGTATTCGCTACCTTGAAAGTGTCGGTTTTACCATGAACATCCTCGTCACGGGCGGTTCCGGATTTTTGGGGCGGCATTTGTTGCAGGCGCTCAAAGACGAAGGATACACACACCTGCGTACGTTTAACCGTTCCGCCTGTCCCGATTTACAGGAACAAGGTATTGAGGTTATTCAGGGCAATTTGACGAATTTTGAATCCGTTAATTCTGCCGTTCGAGGATGCGAAGCGGTTTTTCATGTTGCGGCAAAGGCGGGTGTTTGGGGTTCGTACCGCTCTTACTATGAAGCAAACGTCGTCGGAACCGAAAATGTTCTCAAAGCGTGCCAAAACAACGGTGTGCGGTATCTGATTTATACAAGCTCACCGAGCGTAGTTTTTAAGGGGCAACCGTTGACAAATGTCGATGAGAGTGTCGGATATGGAATA
>JAFVCI010000005.1 GCA_017479315.1 Opitutales bacterium
CATGCGGTGTACCCCAAAACCACTTCCCTAGGAAGTGTTAAAATGGAAAGCGGAAAAGTGGATGTAGAAGTGAATTTACAGTATCCTAGGAACTTTTAGTTGAGCTGGCGCCAGTTAGAGTAGCTTCCCCTTGTATGCCTCTTACATCATGTACTTCTTCCCGACGAATATTTTGGAAGGCAAGCCCTATCTCCCTCAACAGTGATTCATTTACAACCTCAATCCCCTGCGACCGTTGGCAAGCTGTTCCTGCAACGCTTCCTGGAATTGGATCATGTCTTCCTGCGACGGGCGGTAACCGATTTGCGTCGGGCTCAATGACAGCCGACCGAGCGCATCCAAGCCCCAGGTGGCCGTTTTGCCGTCGGAAAAGGTGACGGTTCCGTTGACGACCTTGCCGGGACGCGTAACGGGATCGACGGAAACGCGCACCGTACCGCCGCCTTCGTCAACGACGTCGCCTTCGAGCGGATCGTTCGTGTTTTGCGGTTTTTGTTCGGCTGCCGACGGTTTTGCTTCCGCCAATTCCAGCGCATAATCATCCATCAGAAAACGCGTTTCCAGGTAGGTCAGGCGCGTTCCAAACGCACTATTGATATACGTTTGCAATTCGCCGACGGAGCGTACTTGCCGTGCCTGCGCGCGAATTTGTTCGATTTGTTCCGGCGTAAAACTCGGTTGGGACATGGTGTGAACGATTTGAACGTCTTTATCGTAAAGTTTCGGGGAGAACGTTCAAGCTTTTTGCCCGCAAAAAAGCGATCGTTTCGGGTTTTGTCTTCGGATGACGGACGACGTCGGAAGATTTTGGGGAACCGTTATAAATCCCGACGGCGCTCAGTTATCGTTTCACTGTTGCGGGAAACATACATAGATGTTTGGAGCGTGTGTCGGTGGGCAAAACAATTTTACATACTCCGCGAAAAAACGAGTGCAACAACATGCTTCGGCGGATCGCACATCGTTATGTTTTTACCTGTCGGTACAAAGCACTTCGGCGGCAGTTACCTGTTGTGTTCTGTAGGAAAAACATAAACCGCAACCCTTTCGGGTTCGGGTGGACACAACGAAGTCGGTTCAATTCTTACGCACGAGCTTCTGTTGCAAAAACTGTAACGTTCGTTTGGTGGTCGGTTCCTGCTGTAATGCGGCTTCAACGGCTTTGCAGGCGTGGATGACGGTTCCGTGGTCGCGCCCGCCGAACGCCGCGCCGATTTCCTTCAGTGGCGCCGACGTCAAAACCCGGCACAGGTACATGGCAACCTGCCGCGGAAACGCCACCGTCTGCGGACGCTTTTTGCTCAGCAAATCCGCCGGCGAAACGTGATAAAATTCACAGATTTGTTTCTGAATATCTTCAATGGTTACCTGTGCCGCAAGCTCTTCCTGAAAAATGTCGCAGAGAATGTCTTCGATTTTATCGAGCGATACATCCGTTGTATGAAGCAACTGCTGGTACCCGGCGATGCGGTTCAGCGCGCCCTCCATTCGACGGACGTTGCGCGTGACGCGCTGCGCCAGAAACTCGATGGTCGGCGCATTGAGTGTCAAATGCATCGCCTGCGCTTTTTTGGTTAAAATCGCCACGCGCGTTTCGAAATCCGGTGCCTGAACGTCGCACACCAGCCCCCACTGAAAGCGCGACACGAGGCGGCTTTCCAGACTCGCGATTTCCGAAGCGGGACGGTCGCTACACAATACAAGCTGTTTTTGCGCTTCGAAAAGTTCGTTGAAGGTGTGAAAAAACTCCTCTTGTATGCGTTCCTTGTGCGCCAGAAAATGAACGTCATCAATCAGCAACACATCGGCTTTGCGGTACTTGCGGCGAAATTGCGTTAGGCGGTTGTCTTGGATCGCCTGAATAAATTCGTTGGTGAAACGCTCCGTCGGAATGTAGATGACCTTCGCGTTCGGCTGATGTTGCCGCACGAAATGTCCGATCGCCTGCGTCAGATGGGTCTTCCCGAGCCCCGTGTTGCCGTAAATAAACAGCGGATTATAGGCTTTCCCGGGCGCGTTTGCCACCGCTGTCGCCGCCGCATGTGCCAACTGATTGCCGGCACCCACCACAAACGTATCAAAAGTGTATTGCGGCGACAGTCCGTCTTTTGCCGGCGCGTGTGCTTCGGTCGCCGACGGTGATACGGGCACTTCTTTTGTTGCTTCCTGCGCCGTTTCGTCCGTCGGAAGTGCTTTAATTTCGAGACGGATCGGATGTCCCAGGATATCAGAAACCTTCCGCTGCAACAAATCGCCGTAATTATTCCTGAGCCACACCGCGGCGAAATCGCTGTTGGCAATCAATGTCCATTGATTGTTTGCGGGTTCCCCCTCCGCCTGCAACGGCTGAAACCACGTCGCGTACAGATCCTGCGAAAACAGCCTCCGCAAATCCTTTTTCAACGTGTCCAACACTGCATCCATGGAGGAAAATTCAGAAGTTATTCACAGTAAATTCCACGAACGGAACTTGTTGAACGGAGCCGTCGGTGCACTTGCTTCGCACTGTTTGCACAAGAGGTAAAATTTTTCTCAAAACCCTCGCAAAACCGCATCCGCAAGCGTTTTTCTTGGAAAAGACTGCGATGGCGACGCGACCCGTGAGACCCTGCACTCCATCATAAAACCGTAGCAAGGGGATAAGTGACAAGAAAAACTTATTTACAAGTTATTCACAAGGTAAAAGAAGTGAGGAAGGTAGAGGATTTTTTGAGGGAATTTTTTTTGGCGGGCGGCAAAACTGAGGAAAATTAAACGGTCCAAAATACCTCCGCCAATCGATTGAAGCGCATATGCGTTATGTCAAATCGCTTTGTCTGCCGAAAGCCTTTCTTACATCCACTCCTCCGCTTTTCGTTTGGAAACTTCCCAGGGAAATGATTTCCGATGTACTCCATGATGACAATAACGGCAAAACGGGATCGGTTTACTCAGAAAACTTTGCAATTCCTTCCCGCTGTATTTGTAAATATCCCAACCTTCGGGAACTTCATGGTTGGCATGAAAATACTCGTTCGCGCGAAAAACGTAACAGGCAGGGCAGGTATAGAGTTTTCCGCGGTATAAATTAACGCAATCTTTGGACATGCATCCCTTAAATGCCTGCTTAGGATCTTCTGTCCCGTTGGGAGAAAAAGGGGAAAAACCATGAAAGCATTCGACATCCTCATTGGACATTTCGCCGAATTCCAAAAGTGCACGATGTTTTTTGAGGTGTCCGTAAATTTCCGCAAACTTTTCTTTCAACGGTGGATATTTACTCCAATGAATGCGAATACGATATTGACGCAACGTTTCCCAAAAATCATTCGACATTTTCAGTAACAACAAACCATTGGTCACGATAAAAATCCTCGAATGCGGATAGGCTTTGCGCGTGACGTGCATGAAGTCATTCACCCGCGGGTGCAACAACGGTTCGCCGCCCATCAGCCGAATGGTGCGGATTGCCAGTTTCTTGGAAAGCGTTTGTATATCCTTCGTATATTGTTCCAAATCCGTAAAGGTCGGTTCGGTCACAAGCGGACAAAAGTGCGAGCAGCTTTTGCAGTTTAAATTGCAGTGATCGCACAGATGCGTCTCCAGATATGGAATCCAGGTTTTGCCAAGATTCTGAAGGTAAAACCATATAACAAATGAACGATATTGCAAACTGCCGAGCGCCCTGTCTAAAAATTTGTACAAATTCATATGCAACACCTGCTTCGATTAGAGTAAAACGCAACGTTCCATTGCAACTTTTTTCGTTTAAAATCTTTGGTAATGTATTCCATCGGACAAAAAATGAGACATTCATTCGAACACCGATATTTTACCGCTTTGCCAAAAAAGAAAGTGGCGAAATCGGCAGGAACAGCTAAATTTATCTGCTTCACACCTTTAATTCCTCCTTGGATTTTCGGGTACGTACGGAACGTTCGGTGCAAACGGATAAAATTGCAACATGAGCGTTTCCCACAGGCGCGGTCGATCGGAGGCAAAAACGGGCTTGAACGGGTACGGTGTCGGTAACCAATGTTTGTTTTTCATTTCGTCGATGAGTTGATCGTCCTCCCACGTGACGTACCCGCGGTAAGCCTTGAAGGACATCTTCGGATGCTCTTCGACGCATTGCGACAATCGGCACATATCCAAATCAAACTGCCAATGCAGGCGGTGACGATCCGCATCGAATTCCATCCCCGTCACGATAAGGCGGTTTGGTTGCACGGGGCCGCCGCAATAAACGGGGATATTGTCCGACGCCGCGTGCGGAGAATTTTCAAAATCGCTCAGCATCAGGTGCAACGGCTGATTGATGACAAGCCCCGTTGCGCACGTACCCTGACGGTGGATGAGGGCGACGACGGTTCGCTCGAACGGACTGCCTTTTTCGGCATTCGCAAGCAAAACCATGCCGACCGGAGGTACGGGTAATTCTTCCATCTTATTGAAAACGCTCCAACGGCACATTTGCTTCGGTAAACAGCTCCGTTACCAACGGGTCGTTGTGATAATCTTCGTGAAAATAAACCGCCCGAATGCCCGCCGCCAACAGCAATTTCGCGCAGTGAATGCAGGGGAAATGCGTGACGTAGGCGGTGGCGTTTTGTACCGAAACCCCGCGGCGCGCCGCATCGGTAATGGCGTTTTGTTCCGCATGTACCGTCAGTTGTTCATGATTGTCGCGCACCACGGATCGGTGCGGCAGTTTCGCCAGAAAGCCGTTGTAGCCGGTGGCGATGATGCGCTGTTCGCCCGAGACTAATACGCAACCGACGTGCAACCGTTGGCAGGTCGAGCGCGCCGAAAGCAACCACGCGACGGACATAAAGTACAGTTGCCAGGAAGGGCGTTGTTGCAATCCGCACACCCACGCCTTTAACGCTTCCAATTCGGTAACCGCTTCCGACATTCAGCCTTTCACTTTCTTCAAAAATTTTATACCATCCAAACCGTGGCAACAAGCCTTTCTTTGCCGTACCGCCTGACGACCGGAACGTTTCGCCGAATTTTCACGTTCGGGTATCGGCAACGTTGTTTCGGTTTGGAAAATGTTCCGAAAAGCGGCGGTTGTATTCTGGCGGGCAATCACGTCAGTTACCTCGATCCGCCGTGTTTCGCTTCCTTTTGTCCGCGCCAACCGGTCTGGTCGTTCGCGCGCAGAACACTCTTCAAACCCGGCATCGGCTGGTGGTTCCGCCGTCTTTACATGATCGGCGTCGATCGGGACAAAGGCAGCGATTTGCCGGCGTTTCGACGGGTGTTACAACTCTTGCAGGACGGACAGGTGGTTCAAATGTTTCCCGAGGGTACGCGTTCGCCGAACGGCGTGTTGCAGCGCGGCAAAAAGGGCATCGGTTGGTTTATTTTAAAAGCAAATGTCCCGGTGGTGCCGATGCGCATTTTCGGAACGTTCGAAGCCTGGCCGAAAGGCAAGCGCCTGCCTTCCTTCAAGCCGCAACTGACGCTGGTGTTTGGGAGGCCGTTGCCGTCGGACGTTTTTGAGGATTGCAAAAACGAGGCGGATCCGTTTCAGGCGGCGAGCGATCGCGTTATGCAGGCGATTGCCAATTTATACCCGCCGTCGGAAGATATTTCAAAGAACGAACCAAGGAAGTAATCGTTTTTTAACCGACATGTTGCATGATGCTTCGCTGTTGATTGTCGATGACGAAAAGAATACGCGCGACGGGTTGGCGCTGGCGTTTTCGGACAAATTTGAGGTTTTTACTGCCGAAAATCCCGAGGAAGCGTTGCGGTTGATGGATGATAAAGCACTGTCTTTCGACGTTATTTTGACGGATTTGCGCATGGGGCGCGACAGCGGTTTGACCGTCGTTCAACGGGCATTGCGGCTCCCGAATAAGCCGGCGTGCATTTTGATGACCGCCTACGGAACTGTCGAAACCGCCGTGGAAGCCATGAAGCAGGGTGCGTACGATTTCGTCGCGAAGCCGGTTTCGCTGGAAAAACTGGAATGTCTGGTGGCGCGCGCGATGGCGGATCGGCAATCGGCAAAAGCCGTTGAAACCGCAGCAACACCGTTCGCAATGCTCGGGACTTCGCCTGCGTTTCGGGAACTGATGCAAAAAATTCAACGCGTTGCTCCCGCAAAAACAACGGTTCTCATCACGGGCGAAACGGGTACCGGCAAGGAATTGGCGGCGCATCAACTGCACGCGCTCAGTTTGCGCGCGGATAAAACCTTTGTTCCCGTTCACTGCGCCGCTTTGCCGTCGCATCTGCTGGAGTCGGAACTGTTCGGACACGAACGCGGTGCCTTTACGGGCGCGTTGCAACGGCACATCGGTTGGTTCGAAAGTGCCGACAAAGGCACTTTGTTCTTGGATGAAATCGGCGAAATTCCGCTTAACGTACAAGTCAAGTTGCTACGTTTTTTGGAAACCAAATCCGTCGAACGCCTCGGAAGTACGCAGTCGATTCCGCTGGACGTGCGTCTGGTGTGTGCCACCAACCGCAATTTGCCGAATGAAATTAAGGCGGGACGTTTTCGGGAGGATCTCTATTATCGCCTGAATGTCGTTGAGCTCCGATTGCCGCCGTTGCGCGAACGCACCGAGGACATTGAATTGCTGTTGCGACATTATCTGAGTTTCTTTGCCAAAGAAAATCATCTTCCGACGCCGAAGATTTCCGACGACGTGCTTTCGCTTCTGCAACGTTACCTGTGGCCGGGAAACGTTCGTGAATTGCGAAATTTTGCGGAAAATGCCGTCATCATGCACGCGGGGCGCACGTTGGAAGCAGGCGATTTGGATCCAAAATTTACAGCCGCCGTTTCGATGTCTTCCGTCGCCACGGCAACGACCGCTTCCGCCGTTGTTAACCGTGACGTTCCGACCCTGACAACCTTTTCTCCGGAAAACGAAAAGGCACAACTTACGGCGGCACTTGCCAAGACCCGCGGCAACCGTTCCGAGGCGGCGCGCCTGCTCAATATGCCGCGGCGTACCTTTTACCGAAAACTCGAAAAGTTCGGGTTGTTGTAACGAGAGCAACTTTGATTGCATTTGAGAAAATGTTATCCTACGAAGCTATGATCATTTCTGCAAAACGATTCTTTCGTTTGCACATTCTGGCGATTGAAACAAAAGGGAGGTAGTAAATTGTTTTTCGCTTGACATATGTTTTTATGTTTCATAAAAGTCTTTTGATTATGAATACCATACATAAACTGCTTAAAATAACCGGTTCGATCGGTTTGTCGTGTGTCTGTCTGACAGCGGAAGCGGAGCCGAAAACCATGACGTTGGAAGAAGTGAAGGCGTTTTTGGAACAAAAACGGAAAGAAACCAACGAAAAACTTGAAGGTGTCAGAAAAAAGATAAAAGAGAAGAACCTGTTGGGATATTCTTTTTCTGATTACAATGAGCTTGATGACGAATTTTCAAAAGTATGCGGAGAGGGCGGTGTTCTGAAAGTTTTATATAACTTCGACGGTACTCCGTGCGGGATTGAAACCGTAGGTCGCATCGATTTCGATTTGTACAACGCGATTGATCCGACGGATTTGCGTCTCGAATACACGCAAAAACGGTGTGCCGCTCTCCCGTCGGATTTGGAGAAAATTTCCAAAGACCTTATGGCGGAAGCATTGAAAAAAATGCGGTGGACAGACAACGAAAGCAATTTGTTGGAAGATTCCTCGATACGTGAGATTACCTTCGATTCGATTTTATCGAGTGATTTTTTTGACAAAGAACTCCGTTACAAGGGCAATCAATTACTTTCCGATCCGAAAGCCTCGAAGAGGCCATCGATGCATATGTGGAGGAAGTTGCGATTTTGCGGCGTCTTCCCGTTCAACACGTGAGTTACAAGGTTCCCGTACCCGCTCTTGATTTTTCACGGGATTCAAACTCCGGAAAATGGATCATGAAGGAAAAAGGTTGGGGCTCAACGTGGGGAACAATCGATCATTTTATCTTTCGATTATCGGGTAAGTCGTTGGAGGAAAAGCGAAGCCTTCTTAAGGAGACTTTAAAGGGCATGGTGAAGTTCAAAAACGGTAAAGAGAAGGTTATTTTGTTGTTACTGTTGGATGAAATGAAACCGTCCGAATACCGCTTGGAATGGGTTGACGGACGCTGGGCTCAATATCTCCATAATGTCAACAGAATTGAGTTGAATTTTTCTGACGAGCGCAACCGCAGGTTTTTATCACACGAAATCGGACATTATTTGCAGTTTCATCTCGGCTTGCGTCAAATTTTCAAAGATTATCAAAATATTTTTGCCAAAAAGATGTTGTTGTTGGAAGCCCCGTTTGAAAATGACGATAAAGCGTTTTCCGTTTCGGAAACGTTACGAAGTTTATTTAAGAAGTTCGAAAAATCGGACGGCGATGTGCCGACAACTTTAACCAAAAATGATTTGTTCATGTATTGGCAGTTGGCGTCACGTTGGAACGACCCCGCTGAGATTTCGAATATATTGGGTGTTTATTTCAATCAAAATACGATTTATGTGTGTGCCTTGTCGGATATTTGCGAACAAAAATATGTTCGCTATGGGCATGCTTACCGCGGCGGTGTCTACAGTGAATATAAGGAAAAACAGAAAGAAGGATACGGTTTTAGCGACAGGAATGATTTTGAAAAAATCATTCAAAAAGCCGCTGAATCCAAGCCTGATGCTGAAGTTTTAAAATTTTTATGTAAGTTGCATGGAGTTTCTTTTAATGGAATTGTAAATTTGTTTGATGCAAAAGACGAGGGAGAAGCCAACGACTTCGAAGACTTGTATAATAATTTCCGACCTTCGGAAGAACAATAGTATCGCACGGATATAAAATAAAGCGAAGGACTGAGCCCGCTTTTTGTTTTTTTCTTCGGAATAAGAAAACCGAGACGAATACTCTTCCGACACCCCTTCGCTTTGATGTTGTAAGATTGCATGGATATATTCATCCTGAGTGTCTTCGGCGCACTCGAACAAAACAGCCTGCGGGTTATATTGTAAGTCTTAAAATAAGTCCTGAAACACACCTTTTAAGCCTGTTAGGTCTTTCTCAAACGCATCAAAAACTGCTTGTGCGTTTCGACGGGACACGCGAACAATCCACAGCGCCGACGATTATTTCCGACTCGCCCCGACAAAGCGGGGTGTGGCGGACGTCCGATGAAAAATTATGCCTCGTGCATAATAGGTGGGTTAACATGGCAAGACGCTTATTGTCCCGTCGTGCGGGCTTAACAAGAACACCTTGCTCCCGAAATCCCTTCATCTTCGTTTGTTAGGATAATTTTATGATCGATAAGATCCGTCCGCTTCACACCCAATTTGATTATACACAAAGGCTGTTCGTTACGGCAACTCAAAAGCACTGTTCAAACAATGCCATTCCTGTCCGAAGCGATCATCCTTCCTGAAGAAAGCCTGCTTTGCCGGAAAAAAACGACGAAGGGAAAACAAGCCGACCTGTTATCGTCCGAGTTTTTGGTTTAATGAGACGAAACATCTAAAAAAAAGAAAAACGCCGAAGCACCCTTTAAATGCTTCGACGCCTTTACTTCTTTAAAACAATCTGCGCTACTTTGCACGAGCGGGTGCCTCATTTACCGTCACCCCTCCGATAACCGACACCTACTTTACGGGGGCGACAGAAGTATCGCC
>JAFVCI010000043.1 GCA_017479315.1 Opitutales bacterium
CGACCGAAACCATCCGCTTTTTGGAACGCTGGGGCTTTCTAATTTTACTGTTTCTTATCCAGGTACCCCTTGTACGTATGATACTGATGATAACGGTCGAAGGGATTATGAACGCCTTTATGGTATTGAGTGCCGCGCTTTTCGGAGTGCTGCATTAAAGGAACGTTCGAAATTTTTCAACAAATGCCTTTTGTACCGAAAAATCTCCAAATCCATTGAACGAAATACCTGCGACAGCGGTTGCATCATGAGGGCGATTGTCAGCAAAACCAAACCGACAATCACCATAATGCACAGCGGTTCCGTCCATTTTAGAACTTGCAACAGACATTCTTCGTAACGTTCGTAACACTCGCGCGAGTATTCCTGCAAAACAGACGGCAGATCGCCACGCGCTTCCGCCGTTTCAATCGCCCGTTGTAATTTCCGTGGCAGACCGTTCACGGCTTTGGCGAGCGTTTGCCCCTTTTGCAGGCGTTCGCGTACGGTTTCGAACGTGATGTGCTTCAGCGGAACGTCGGCAAACGTCAACTTTAACGCCTGCAATAGCGGAAGACGTTGATTGAGAAGCGCGCTCAGGTTCCCCGTAAAAGAACCGTACGTGAGCCATTGACGACCGATAAGATTGAGGATCGAGGTGACGGAGAGATGTTTTTTGCATTTAAACCAAACCGCCGTCGGGATTAAAAGCGCAAGGAGCCCAAGTACGACAGTCGGCACGTCTGAATTGAGCCGAAACAATAAACGTGTGAACGCATCCGCTTCCATCGACGGTTGCGACAGGAACGATTGCAGTTGCGGCAGAAGGAAAAAACTGACGATGAGCATGAACAGAACGGCAATTCCGAGAAGAAATGCGGGATAAACAAGCGCGCGTTTCAGCTTACGGTGCAGGTTCGTCTGCAATGCAAGCATGGTTCGAACGCGACCGATGCCTTCCGCAAAGTAGCCGCCCGTTTCCGACAATCGCAACAGCGTCATTACGCCGCTGCCGAGAATCGGCGCAAACGGTTGAAACAATGACCAGACGTAATTCCCGTGTTGCAGACGTTCGACCGCCGTGGTTACGAGTGTTTTCTGCATCGGCGGAAGGGGCTTTGTCTGCAACGCTTTAAAAGCGGCAATCATCGATGCTTTATGACTTAAAGCCGTATAAAGCGCATCAAAAAACACATACCACTGTTGTCGGTTCGGCGGACGTTCGCTTCGAAAAGAAACCTTCGGTAACGCACCGATGTATGTCGGAACGGTTCGATTGCTCAACAACGTTCGCAGGCACTCGAAACGCGACGACGCGCGCAGAAATTGATATTTTGCCGAACCGTCTTCGCAGGCGGTTTTGCAGAAAAACCACATGCTTTATTCTGTTTTGTTAAGAATGGGGCTTTCAACGAAAATTCGACTCGAATCCAAACCACTCCGCAACTTGACCGTCGCAAGCATATCGATCGCGACGGTAACACGTTATTTTATATTGCGAACCTCAATTCCGCGTCAATTCAATGTTTTCGGATACTTTCCAATGCGGTATCCGTTTAAACGTTTACCCTTGTATCAATTCTCGTACGCAAACTTTCCGTTATATTCTACGTACTTTTTGCCCTTTTTGTCTTTCTTTTTCGGATAAAAACTTCTCTTGTTTGTGTTTTGTTTTTGTTGGAAAGTATCTTTCTGAAAATTGATTTCCTCTTTAGGTTCTTCTTTGTCTTCTCGGATCACATCCATGGTGTTCAGAACGTACGATTCCGAATTTTGCAGCTCCTTGATTTTTGCTTGGGCTTCGAATAAAAGCGCTTGTGTTTTCTGCAATTCCATTCGCAAAGCATCCAATTTCAACTTAAAACCCGCAATTTTCCCATTTTTCTCTTTAACGGTTGTCTTGTTTTCCTCACGTTCTTTATTCAACATTCGTCTTGCTTCATCTCTCTCTTTTGCCGTGTCGATCAATTGTTTTTCAAGTTTGTTCTTTTCCTCTTTCAATGTCGCAACCGTATCGATTTTATCCTTCCATTCTTCCTTCAGAGCCTGCAAGTTTTTGATTTCTCCTTTCAGCACTTCTTTTTCCGTTTGCAAACCTTTCAGCTCTTCGGAAAGCTCCTTATTGCGCGTCCGGAGTTTCACGTTTTCCAGTCTCTGCGTGCCCCCATATTTGCTTTCTGTTTCGAGTTCCTTCGTGAGGTTTTCAACAGTTTCCGTCTGTTGTTTTTTGAAACGCTCATACTCGGCGGATAATTTGGAAAATTTATCGGCTTCAAGCGAAAGTTCCCCTTCCATAGTTTCAAGTTTCGTTTTCACGGTTCGATACTTTTGCAACAAAGCTTCCATTGCATTGCACTGGTTTTCGTTGGCACGTTTCAAATCGCCGTTTCTGCTTTCCAATTGCTTTTGTGTTTTCTTAAAAACTTCAAATTGCTTTTTCAACTCCGCACATCGTTTCTCAGCTTCGCAACGGCGGTAAAATTCCGTTAAAATAGAGCCCAACTCATTGATCATCAGATAATCTTTGGCATCTTGTTCATTTTCGAATGTTCCGCGCTTGCATCGCTCACAAAAGCACCTTGCCGCCATTTCCCGAATAAACTCTTTGTTTATGTACGGATCATCTTCAAAAACATTAGATAAATTTGACAGGAACGGAAGATACAACAGCAGATTTTCGTACTTCGGAGATTTCAAATTAACGCAATTCGCAAAACAGTGGTGATGCATCGTAACGGTAGAATTTTTAAAGATCAGTCGTTCCAGATACCGCGATTCTTGGAAGCAATTTTTTTCGAGAACCAATTCTGAATTTGAAAAAGCAATCGAAATCAGGTGTTCCTTCAGCACTTCGTTGGCGGAAATCGTTCCTTTGATATGATCAAGGGTCAGATAAAGACCTTTGTCTAAATTTTTAAATAATTCTTTCGAAGTTTCTGAATCGACGCTTCCGTTTTTCAATGTGATTTCTAAAACAAGTTCTTCCGCTTGCGCTTCTTTGGTTGATTCGAGTCTCTTGGAACATGCCTCTTTAAGTCCTTCGGACGGCCCAAATTGTCCGATAATCGGAGCGAAAACCGTTTGATAAAAATTATTTCCTGCTTTATGTAGGGCTGCACGTGCACATGTCGTATCGTTCTCGCAAGTTTTGTTTTTTTCCCACATTTCCAAAATCGCGAGAGCCGTCAAAAATCGAATCTCCATTTCACGCCAAGGTTCAGATGCATCTTGGAGGATATTTTGAGGCTTAAATAATGTACAAGTATTTTGAGACGGCGCGTTACGCTTTTCCAAGGCTTTACCGCCGGGAACGACGGCAATGAAAGATTCGATCAGCTTTCCCAAGGAATCGTCCTTTGAAGCTTCAACCGATGCCGCACACGGATCTGAAAAAACTTCCGTGCATTCATTGAATTTTTTCGTCAACTGTTTATAAGCACGTATCTTGTCTTCGTTTTCCTCCTGCAGTCGTTTGGTAATCGCCGCTTCCGTAATCCTTTTGTCTTTGAAATCGATGACAATCTCTTTCGCCGATGCGGTCGAAAGAAAACCGCCTTTTGCGATCAGAGCTGCCGCAAACGAATGCGTTAAAACCCGTCGGATTCTTGTTGTATTAAGAATTTTTTTCATAGCTACGTTCAAACCGTATGGGAAATTTTTACTCAATGCAAGCATTTATTTTTATATTCACTTCCGGAATTTTTGGTATGGAAGCGGTCATTTTTACGAAAAATGTAGGAATTTGTCGATTTTGGGTGATTTTTACCGTCTTTTTCTCTGAAAACGCCGAACGCCCGGCAAAGGAAAGCGATTTTTCGTTTTGACGGCAAAAATCCGCATTAATCGTCTTTTCGCACGGGACAGAGCCATGTATGTAATACACCTGAAGCCACGGTTTTTCTGCCGTCGCAGAAAGACCTTTCCTTGTAACCGTCGGCAAAAATCACACCGTCCCCAACATCCGCTCGATATCCGTCACCATCATCCGCGTTGCATCGATGGTATTCAACGTACGCAGGCGTTCGGACATTTCGGCGCGTTTTTCTTTATCCGAAAGCAATTCATGCACCTTCTCCCACAGTTTCGGGAGATCGTTCTGTTCTAAACAAACGCACCCGCCCTGTTGTTCAAACGCACGCGCATTGGCAAGTTGATGACCGTCGGCGGACGTCGGGAAAGGAACTAAAATTGACGGCGTTTCGCAAACCGTCAGTTCGGCAATCGTTCCCGCGCCGGCACGTCCGATGACCACATCCGCGGCGGAATATACGATATGCATTTGGTTGCAAAAAGGAATGAAACGGAAGGAAAGATCGGAAGCAAAACTCGCTGTTACCTCCGTATTTTCGCCGCCATTCCTTACTCCCGTCAGGCACAACAGTTGAATATCATGTTGCTTAAAATCCCCGCTGTATTCCCGCGCCCATTGGGTCAACACCCGCGCGCCCTGACTGCCGCCGACAATGACCAACAAAGGCTTTGAAGGGTCGAAGCCGAACTCTTTTTTGGCGACGGCTTTATCGATTTTTCGGAATTCCCGCCGTATGGGGAAGCCGCAGACCTTCATGCGAAGGTGTTGTTTTTGAAAAATCTCGGGGACGTACACCGTTGTCGCCCAACGTCCCAGGATTCGAACGGCGCGTCCGGGAATGCGGTTGGCTTCGTGCAAAAAACAGGGCTTACGCAGAAATTTTGCCGCCAAAATAATGCCGACGTTGGTAAAACCGCCGAAGCCGATCACCGCATCCGCACGGGTTTGGCGCAACAAACGGAACGATTGGAGGATGTTTTTAAACGCCGCCAAAAAACATCGCGGCAGGTTGGAAAGCTTTTTCGAAAAGCCGACGCCCGGCAGGGGAATAAATTCCAACTCGGGGTAGGTACTGCAAAGGGTTTGGTCGACGCGCTTTTCGGAAATTAGCAACTTACATATATGCCCGCGTGCCGTTAATTCCTGCGCAACGGCGATCCCGGGCGACAGATGCCCGCCCGTTCCGCCGCAGGCAATGAGGAAGTGCTTTGGTTGTATCACGTCGGAATTATTCTGACATCCGATGTGAAGGTTTCAAGCAGGGATGTCACCGAAATACTGGCATTGTTGCGCAATCGAAGTCCGTCAACCCTGCTCTTTGTAAAAAGAAATATCCGAGACAACTTCAGACATTCGGGAAATATTCCCGAAAACAATCTGCGTTTAACGAACCGAAGTATGTGTTCTTGTACATATATAGTGACGCTATTTGTTGCGTTCTGCTTTGTTGCACGTACCTTCGGAAATTCCGAGCGCACCGATGCCAATATCGCAGGTACGAAATCGCTCACGATTGCACGCTTTACCGTATTCTGACGGTTCGTCCTGACGTTCGATGAACGGGCGAACATTAGCACATCTTATATTTTAACCGTCGCAACGGCGAATAACAATCACGCGATAAATTCGTCAGCAGACCGATAAAACAGGCATTGGTAACCAGATTCGAACCGCCGTAGCTCAAAAACGGCAAGGCGAGCCCTTTCGTCGGCAACAGTCCCGTAATAACGCCCAAATTAAGAAATACCTGCGTTGTCAGGAAACAGACGGTACCTAACCCGATGTAAAATAAAAACGGTTCGGTATGGGAGCGGGTAATTTTTAAACCCAAAAAGGCGATGCCGCCGAAGCACAGCAGTACGATGAGCATGTGAATAAGACCGAGTTCTTCCGCCAGAACGGCACCGATAAAGTCCGTATGCGCTTCGGGAAGAAAGAAAAACTGTTGTCGCCCTTGCCCGAGACCGCAACCGAACCAACCGCCGGACGAAAACGCCAGCAGACTTTGCCACAGCTGATAACCGCTTTTGGTGCGATTGGCTTCGAGATCCAAAAACGCCAAAACGCGATTGAGGCGGACGGGATTTTGATAAATCGCGACACCGAACAACAATAATGCGCCGACCGCGGCAGGTATAATATAGATCCAACGAATGCCGCGTACGAACAGCAACAACGCGGCGACCGTTCCGAACAGTGCCGTGGTTCCGAAATCAGGTTCAAGCATCAGCAGGGCGCAAAACACACCGACGCATGCGATCGGTCGCACGAAGCCTTTGAAAAAGCTCTTTTCATGCATGTGATTTGTCAGAAAGTAAGAAAAAAAGAGGATAAAACCGACTTTTGCCGGTTCGGACGGCTGAAAACGCAGACCGCCGCTCCCGATCCAACGGCGCGAACCCTTAATGCAACGACCGAGTCCCGGGATAAATACCGACAGCAGTAATCCGATCGTCAGCAACCCGATCCACGGTCCGAAGCGTTCCAATTTTCGAAGCGGGAAAAAGGTGAAAATCAAAAAACAAACACCCGCGACACCGCACCAGGCGCATTGTTTTATAAAGTACGTATAGCCGTGCACCAACGGTTGCGTCGCACTGCACAGCATCAATAATCCGTAAGTCAGCAGAACAAGGCTGCAAAAAAGAAGTCCGTTGCGGGCACCTCTCAGGTCATATTTCATTGTACATCCAGCGGAACCACCGGCATGTCTTTGTTTTCCTCGAACAAATCTTTGAAATCATCTTCCTCGAACGTCGAAGACGGCTTGGGCGCGTCGGAAATTTCGGCTTTGGAAGCATAGGGTTCCGCCTCGCGATGTCTTTCGATGGGCATTTCTTCGTATCGCGGTTCCGAAAAAGACCGCGTGCGAACGGGTTCTTCAAAGGATTTTTTGGAATAGGAAGACTTTCTCTCCGTCGTCCGAGATCGCTCCTTCAGCCGCAATACCTGACCGACCTGCAGTTGCTCCGGATTTTTTAAATCATTCAGCCGCGTCAATTCCGCTACCGACCGACGGCAACGTTTGGCGATGATCCATAAACTGTCGCCGGCCTGCACCGTGTAGGTGTCGCCTTCGATGGGCGCCGCATCGGATTTTGAAGACGTATTGCGGGATTTTTCGCTCATGGGAGCTGTGCCGGAAAGATATAACTTTTGACCGACGTAAATCATATCCGACTTGAGCCGGTTTTGTTCGCGCAGTTTGGCAACAGTCGTGCCGAACTTTTTGGCAATTTTACCGAGCGTATCGCCTTTTTGAACGGAATAAACGCCGTCTTTATCCGCCGAACCGGACGCCGCTTTCGGCACCAAAATCATCTGTCCGACCGACAGCGTTGCGTTACGATCGAAACCGTTCATTTGTTGCAGTTCGAACAGAGAAATTTGAAAGCGCTTGGCGATCTTCGAAAGCGTATCGCCTTTTACGACGCGGTACGGCTCAACTTCTCCCGAAAGAGAAGGATCGGCGGAAGAGCCGCCTTGCGGAATGGAAAGCACCTGCCCGACGCGGAGTTTGTTTTTGTTTTTAAGCTGATTTTCCTGCATTAACTGCAACACCGAAACGTGATAACGATGTGCGATCTTTGTCAGCGTATCGCCTTTGCGCACC
>JAFVCI010000044.1 GCA_017479315.1 Opitutales bacterium
CATCTGTTGTATTTTGGAAAATGATATACCCAAGGCGATAAAGCGCACCCTTCAGCAGGTCAGGATAGGAAGTACCCGTCGGATATTTACCCGTTGCATCGATAAAAAGCTTTTTATATTCCGCATAAATCTCCGGAAGCGATTTATCCGATACATCCGCCACAGACGGTTGCGCACCGACGGCACGAACATTTTCAATCGGCGCAAACGGTTGATTGGACGAAACATTTAAAATACCGTGGGACATAACAATTACTTTTTAAGGTTGGACGCAACTTTCATGTAGGCGGTGTGGGTGCGATTACGGAAGGTACTGCTCAAAGCATCCAGGGTATCGATTTTGCCGCGAAACACTTTGATGTCCGTATTGACAGTTTCGATCGCCGTCTCAATAAAGGAAATTTTATCCTGGAACGCCTTCTGCCAGGAAGAGACCGTATCGGTGGTTATCTCACTTTGGGTCCAAAACTTCCAATATCTCCGAACACTCTTCGGATTTATCTTTTCGCAATCGATTTGTTCTGGCAATGTGAACTCATTTCCCAAGGAGGTCCAATAGGGATCGAACCATTCAATTATTCTGCTGTAACCATCGATGTTCCAAAATTCTTTCGTCGTTTCCGATGAAGCCGAATAGCGGTAGGTCGGATCTTCACGAAAGGGTATTGTCTTTATGTCGTACCCCACCTCAGACTTATAAGCTATCAAAAAATCATACGTTCCGTTTTCCCGTGTTTTATCCTTCGTCACAATAACGGTACCGTTACCGCGATAATCGCCCCTTGCAATGGTATCGCCGGTATCTCCGAACAAATAACGCATTCCGTCCTCGTCGGTAGGAACCAGAAGATAGTTTCCCGGCTTTATGTGATCTTCAATCACCAGGCATTCCTTTCCGTCTTTGGTCTCAAATAAATTGTATATATTCCCGCCGCATAGTAATGTCAATGCGACCATCGCACCATCCGGAAGGCGATGTTTTGTTTTGTCGCCGTCGGCACCCGACTGACTTGCGTTCAGAATATCCAAAGCACGCTGAATAAATTTCAAATAAACATTGAGGGCTTTGATTTTTTGGGATTCGATGTTGATTTTCTCAATCAGCGCGGCGGATTTAACCTCCAAAAACGACGAAACGGCATTGACGGGACCGTCGCGATCGATGAGGTAACCCATGAAAAAAGGCTCGATTGCGGCAATAACGTCCGTTTTCGAGGCTTCCTTAACGGTCGGAATACCGCTGACTTTGTCATTCGGGAAAAGCGCATCGGTTTTACCGCTGTCAATGTCGTAATACAATTTGATGTATTTTAAGCGATCGAGAAGATTAAGTTCGTTAAAAACTTCGATGGTTTTTTTGCCAAACACAGGCTCCTTTTGATATTCCTGTTTTTCGTAAGCCTGAACCTCCATGGTACGCAGTTCCTCATAGGTGTCTTTTTTTGAAACCTGCGTGTGGATCGCATTGGTGTAATCGTCCTCGTACAACTTCCAAATGTCCTCATTTTTATCATAGATATAACGAAAACCGAATGTTTCGTTCATTTCCTTCGAAAAACCATCCAAAATATCCAGTTGATCGATGATCCACTGCGGCATATCCGCCGTTGCCTGATTTAAAAGCGCACGTGCCTTGAGAATATAATCCCCGAGTTGATTGATTTGCTCGATGATTTGACGACCGTAGAACTTATAGGCATCGTTCGCCTGATCGGAATCAACGCAAACATCTTTGATAAAATCCGTAAAATTCACATGGCGATTGCCGTCCATGGGAATATATTCACTCTCGTTGTCATTAAAGATACCGTTCAGCTGTTTCAATAAATTCTCCTGAACGTTTGCATGATGATTAAAAATCTCCGTATAGTGCGCTTTAACATCTTCCGTCGCTGTTACGGAACCGACGGACGCCACAAGCGGATTTTTGCTCCCTACTGCCGAAAACGTGCCGCCGTTGTGAACCCGCGGATACGTTACTGGCGAAGTGTTTAAATCGGAAACGGAGTATGCCACGGTTTTGCCTTTATTCAAATATCGGACATCGGTCGAAAATTTTTACAAAATTTTGCCCTAAATCATCCGCCCGGGCATCAGACGCCCTTTGATTTTTGCGGTACAGGCATTGTGAGAAGGCGTTTGCAACGGCAAAGAAGTTCGTTTGGCGACCGTTTTTTTCTCAATCGCCGCATTGCTTTGCTTTGACAGCGGCAACAGCATTTTCAACGCCTGTATCATGGCTTTTTCGGACGGATTGATTTTCTCCAACAGCCGAATGGTTTCCTCGATATTTTTCGGCGTCAACAGACTGCCTTCCGCCGTCGCGGATTTACTTTCGCGGAAAAACTTCTGTAATTGCGCCAGACGTTTATCCAACTCCGCCAATTCCTTCAACATCGCCTCGGGATCGCTTTTCTTTGCCATTCAATAACGATACACAGCAAGTTTTGTGCCAAAATGAACGGATTTATGAAAATTTCCGCTGTTCTCTTTAACATTGCTTTTTAGTCGGGAAAATTCATCCTGAAACTGTGACAGAAGTTGTAAAAAAAGCAATTACGGACGCCAACGAGGCGGTGGCATCGGTGGCGTACGCGTACAGCGAGGTCGTTTCGATTTATCCGATTACGCCTTCCTCGCCCATGGCGGATTTCTGCGACCAGTGGTCGGCAAACGGCAAAACGAACCTTTGGGGGAACGTACCCGAAGTCATTGAAATGGAATCGGAAGCGGGCGTGGCGGGACTGGCGCACGGAACCGCTCAAAACGGCGTTTTAACAACAACCTTTACCGCTTCGCAGGGGCTGCTGCTGATGATCCCGAATTTGTACAAGCTTGCGGGGGAATTGACGCCCTTTTGCATGCACGTCACCGCGCGCGCTTTATCCACACACGCCCTGTCGATTTATGGCGATCAGTCGGACGTTATGGCAACGCGCCAAACGGGCGTTGTTTTACTGGCGTCGCATTCGGTCCAAGCCGCGCAGGACTTGGCGGCAATCGCCCATGTATGTACGCTAAAAGCCAAAATTCCGTTTTTACACTTTTTCGACGGCTTCCGTACCTCACACGAAATCAACACCTACGTACCGCTGGAGGAGACGCACCTGAAAGCCCTTCTGGATGAAGAAGATTTGATTGCATTTCGGGAACGCGGACTGAACCCCGATGCTCCGATGATGTACGGGACGGCTCAAATGCCCGATGTGTATTTTCAATGCGCCGAACACTCCAATCCTTTTTACAATGCCGTTCCCGAAATCGTCGAAGCCAAAATGCGGCAACTGGAAGCGTTAACGGGAAGAAGTTATCGGCTTTTCGAATACACGGGCTCGCCCGACGCCGAGAGAATTTTCGTCGCGATGGGATCGGGGGCGGAGACTTTAAAACAGACGGTTCATTATTTGATGCAAAAAGGCGAAAAAGTCGGCGTTGTTAATGCTCATTTGTATCGCCCGTTCTCGGCGAAACACTTTATTCAAGCTCTGCCGACATCGGTTAAGGAAGTGATTGTTCTCGATCGCACCAAAGAACCGGGATCCGTTGCGGAACCGCTCTGCCTGGATGTAACGGCGGCATTGCAGCGGGCGGTTGATGCGAAAGAGTTCCCGCATTTGCCGAAAATCCTCGGCGGACGTTACGGCGTCGGCATGAAGGAATTTACGCCGTCGATGGTACATGCCGTTCACGAAGCCGCCAAAACGCAAGCATTGAAGCCCTCCTTTACGGTCGGCATCAACGACGATGTTACGCATTTGTCGGTTCCGATTAAAGAAACGCTGGATTTGGAAGACAAAGACGGATTTCGCGCGCTTTTCTTCGGCTTGGCTTCCGACGGAACGGTCGGTGCCAACAAGAATACAATTAAAATCATCGGTCGCGAAACGGAAAAATTCGCCCAGGCGTACTTCGAATACGATTCCAAAAAATCGGGAGGCATGACGGTTTCACACCTGCGTTTCGGCAATAAACCGATCGAAGCACCGTATTTAATCCAAACCTCGCACTTTGTCGGTTGCCACCAATTCCAATTTTTGCGCACCTATCCCGTTTTAAAGACCCTGCAAAACGGCGGCGTTTTCCTGTTAAATGCACCGTTCAAACCCGACGAGCTGTGGGAACAGTTGCCGCGGGACATTCAGCAGACACTGGTTGAGAAACAAATTCGTTTTTACGCCATCGACGCTTATGATATTGCGCAAAAAGCCGGCATGAGGAATCGCATCAATACCGTCATGCAAACGTGCTTTTTTGCGATTTCGGGCATTTTGCCGCAACACACCGCCATTGAAGCCGTCAAACACGCCATTCAAAAAACGTACGGGAAAAAAGGCGACGCCGTTGTTGCCGCCAACTGCACCGCGGTAGATGCGACTTTGGCGAATCTACATAAAATTTCACTCAAAGAGGTTTCCGCAACCGAAGAAAAAGCCGCTTCCTTCAATTTATCGGGTGCATCGGAATTTATTCAAACCGTCACAAAGCGGTTATTGGAACATAAGGGTGAAGCATTACCCGTCAGCGCGTTACCGATCGGCGGTCGTTGGCCAACCGGTACGGCGTGTTTTGAAAAGCGCAATATGGCGCAGTTTATTCCGCAATGGGATCCCGAGTTATGCGGTCAATGTACTCGCTGTACGACGGTATGCCCGCATGCGGCATTGCGGTCGAAACACTTCGATAAGGAGTTATTGAAAGACGCACCCGAAGGTTTCAAATCCATGCCCTACCGCTCCAAGGAACCGACAAACGACGTTTTCACACTGCAGGTCGCACCCGAACACTGCACAGGATGCGGATTATGCAGTGAAAGTTGCCTGTCTCGAAGCCGTACGGACGCTTCGAAAAAAGCACTGATGATGGTCAAAAAGTCGGAAGTTTTTGAGATTTCAAAGAAACATTGGGACTTTTTCGCAACCCTACCCTACCCCGCCGCATCGGGTACGCCATCCGATGCTAAACAGGCGCAGTTCCGACAGCCGCTGTTCGAATTCTCGGGAGCCTGTATCGGATGCGGTGAAACAGCGTATATTAAATTGCTCACGCAACTGTTCGGCGATCATCTCTTAATCGCAAATGCAACAGGGTGCTCCTCCATCTACGGCGGACATTTACCGACAACGCCGTACACGAAAAACGCCGACGGTCGCGGTCCGGCATGGGCATCATCGCTGTTTGAAGATAATGCCGAATTCGGGCTCGGCATGCGCGTTTCGGCGGATAAGAAGACTTACCTTGCGCGCGAACTCTTGCGGGAACTGCAACCGCAGTTATCGACGGATTTTTCCGCTTTGTTGCAAAAACCGACCGACGATGCGCAACGACAGCAACATCGGGAGCTGATTGACGCGCTGAAATCGCAGTTAAGGCAACTCCAATCCGAAAAGGCGCGTTTATTGTTGCCGATTGCGGACTTTTTGGTCGACCGATCCGTTTGGACCATCGGCGGAGACGGTTGGGCGTACGACATCGGCTATGGCGGATTGGATCATGTGCTGGCAAGCGGACGAAAGGTGAAAATTTTGGTATTGGATACGGAAGTTTATTCCAACACGGGCGGTCAGCAATCGAAATCCACACCGTTGGGTGCCGTCGCGAAATTCGCCGCCTCTGGGAAAGAACGTTCCAAGAAAGATCTCGGTTTGTTGGCGATGGGCTATAAAAGTATTTATGTCGCTCAAATCGCCGTCCAAACGAACCCGAACCAAGCCGTTAAAGCCTTTCTCGAAGCCGAAAGTTATGATGGTCCTGCATTGATTATTGCTTATTCAAACTGCATCGAACACGGTTATGATTTACGTTTTGGCGTCGAACAACAACGCCTGGCGGTCGCAAGCGGTTACTGGCCGCTGTACCGCTACGATCCGCGTCTGACGGAACGTAATCCGTTACAACTCGACGCCGTCGATAATCGCATTCCGTTATCAGAGTACCTGAAACGGGAAAACCGTTTCCAAATTCTGACCAAAACCAAACCGCAACGCGCGGAACAGTTACTGCAACGGGCGCAGGAAGCGGTCAATCAACGGGTGGCGTTTTATAAGAAGTTGGCGGAGTAAAGGGAGGGGTCTATTCTTACTCTCCAACAGCTCCAAATACAACAGGCGAAACTCATATTTCTGCTCACTAAAAAGAGAGAAGCGATGTGTCTTCACCTCGCCCGACTTTCAGATTACTTTAAAATTAACAAGATCTTTTATAAAAATAACGATCCATCAAACGCATCGTATCTATCACATCCCAAAACGCTACTTGAGTGCGGACTTGTTAACGAAATCAATCTGATTTATCGGCTCAAACTCTTCATCATCAGGCATGAATTTAATCTGATTTATTGTATTGGATTCATCATCAAGCATGAATTTCGTGTTAAAAAGCGTCGTGTTGCCGGTTTTGTCCATGTTCAAAAAACTTTTCTTCGTAATAACTTTTCCCGCATGTATAACATTTTTCGACTTTCGAAATCCATTCACAATCGCTCCGTCAAAAGAATTGCAACGCCTTTTCATAAAAATTTCCACCACAGAATCATATTCTTCCTCAAAAGCGTTCGGGAAAACGCTGTTTTTCCTCAGAGCATATTGATAAGAAGTGTGGGAGTAAAAAAAGAACCTGAGATAGACATTATACTTTCGGAACGCAAATATATCTTCGGTTAACTTATAATCTTTGATGTGCAACTTTGTTTCCAATTCAGTAATTTTAGTTTTAAAAGATGTTTTAGTATTTCGCAGTTTTTCAACTTCAAAGGGCAAAAAACGAAACTCATTATATGACCACACACCTAAATCAACGTCCTCTTTATCGTTCTGTAAATTCGGTCTTGCAGAAACGATTTTACCGCTCTTATCATACGTAACGCTCGCAAGTTTCGGTAATCGTTCTTGCCATATCTTAAAATATCCCAGATCGCTCTCTTTCTCCTTAAGCTCACCAGACACCTCTTCTTTCCGTTTCTTAAATTCGTCGATTTTTTCTCTAATTTCATAATCCTCCCGCAATGCATTCGCAACATCCTTAACGCTTTTCAAAAACACATTAAGCTTACCAAATTCCTGATCTGAAAGTTTTTCCAAATGCAAACGACAATCCCTAGCGTGGTCCAAAATACTCCAACAGTGTTCGTAAATACCCTTGATATATTCTTCCCAAGCCCATTCCTCATTCTTTCGGCCAAGAAGGTTCAGCAAACGAGGGAAATAAATCCCATTGCAAAAAGCCTTCTTTTTAATACAATCTCTCAATGCCTCAGGAAAAGATTCTGTAATTCTATTTGTAATTTCCTCTTCGGATTCGATATCTTTTTCGTCAAACAACATTTTCTCCGACGCAAACCTTCCGGCGGAAAATCGGATACAGGCAAAACCAAAGTTACATATGCGTCCCATAAAGGCGTCATAACATTCCTTGTCTAAAACTCCATGACCGCAAGTGCTTTGTTGCGCTGTTTCCCTAACACTTTCAATCTGTTTCCACAACCATTTCGCAAACTGCAACATTTCGATTTCGCTCTTCTCAGGACAGAAAATGCTACCGTCATCAACAATCTTTTTTTCTTTGAGGCGAAGATTATGAAACTTCCGCATCTTTACCACAACCTTCCGTTTGAATTCCTGATATAAAGATTTGTAGGATCCCAGAAATATACTCACTCCCGCAGGATCTACCTTGCATTTCTTGCATACATTCAGCAGATCCGCTTCGAAATCCGCCTTCAAACCCGTCGAACCGAAAGCAACGAAAACCGTCGCAACGCCGAATACCTTTTTTAACATTTTACTGTACGTTTTCATAAAAACTCCCATCCAAACATCTAAATACCCTTTGTAAGAGTATGATATTCCTCTTTAAAATCATCCGTTAATTCCGGCTCTTTTACTTTCAGTGCATCGTAAATCTTCAGTCCGTATCCTTTCGTCACATTAATACCGTCCGTGAAAACATTCCACATAATCGCCTGGTAATAGAGGAACGCATCCAGGATCGCATCGCACCTGCCCGGAAGTCGCACATAGTTCGTAAAAACAGCCATATCGTGCTCATCTTTCGTAATATCCTCCTTTGCGGCTCCACGCTGCATCTTGTGCTTGTTTTTTGTAGTAAAATAAGGAAGTTTGTTAATTTGCTCTCTTGATTCTTCGACTTCCTTTTCCAACGCTTCAACTTCGTCTTTTTTGTTCGAAAATTCAACGCTACTTTCAGGGAGCGTGCGCAATTCCTCTCTTGCTATTCTTCGCTGATCAAGCGACCGATAGAATTGTTTTTCAAGTTCATTCCGATCTATTTTCAAGTTTGCATATTTGTTCTGTGCATCTTGCCTTTTATTTTTTTCTTTCATTCTGAAAATTTTCGTAGCTTCCGAAAGTTCACCGACATCTTTTTCTCCTTTAAAAAACGGCAACGCTTCTTTTTTTAGTTCCGCCGGAACTTCAATCTCCGTCATACGGGTAACACAGGCAGATGCATCTCTGCTCAATGTCCGAAGATCATCGATAAAGTCCCATGGTTGCATGGTCAGGGAGTTCAAATAATCGATCTCTTCTCCGGGCTTCAAAACCTTAAAATAGGACTCTGCAGAAGGGGTTCCGTGAATCGCCTTCGCTTTCTCCAATGTCCCTTCGTTCTTATATAAAAATTCACAAAATGTTCTCATGAAAGTATTATTTTTTTGGACTAACGTCGAATTCTCATCATCCGATTTCAACTCATTTTCCGCATCCCCTTTGGCAAAGGGCTTTAAAATTTCCGCAACAACCTTTAAATCGGGCTTGCGATCTTTCGTATTGAAATAATCGAAGAGACCAAGCGTTTTCTCTGTACGTCGTTGAATGACAAACCTTGAAAGCCCCAAAATACGTCTTTCGAAAACATAAAAACATTCCAACAAAATCAGTGGATTAACATCTTTGAATATCCATTCTCCATTTTTATCTTCAACTAAACCATACCACGCCTGTTCTGCATAATTAAAAACTTTACCATACAAATCCCGACTGAGTTCCAACAAAGACAACGATTTTTTCACAGGCACTTCGGGATCATCGTCCGTCACCGACATCATCTTCGCCGTAAACCCGGATACGATTTTCCGTACATCCGTACAAAATTTCTCATACAAGTCTTCGTATGCTTTACCAAGGAACCAATAATCGTCGCAAACCGCCTTCGAAAATCCCCTCTCATCGGTGGACAATACGCTCAGCAGATCCTGTTCAAAATCCGCCTTTGAACTCCCCGTACACATGCCGATGCACACCGCAAACGGCAAAACTCCCCTGGAAAACATTTTTCTCATCAGGATCAATGATGGTGTGTATTTTTCGAAAGTGCAAGGAATTTCCGTTTTTTGAAATACGCGAAAAAAACAAACATACAATGCAAACTTTACTCGTTTTGTGCATAAATTTCACCGCTTTTCCGGCATAAACAGACGAATTTCGCGGGTATCGGAACCTGTGGACGGTACGGAAATTTTACCGTTGACACAAAGCTTCTCTCTTAGAAAAATTTAGGATGTATGAAGATAAACTTCAAAACCATCGGTATTGTTACGGCGGTATCGACATTGCCGATTGTCAAAACACACGCATGGCCGTTTCTGACGCCGGAACAGCTCAAAGTCGCTCTGGAAGCAATTCAGCAGGAAAGCACGACCCGCAGTGATTTTCCGTTTAAAATTGAGAAAATCGAATACGCGAGCGACGGGTTGCCGAAACTCATAAAAGGTACCGGCATAACATCCGAATGCATTGATGCCGCACTGACGAAGCACATCAAACCGTTCAGTCTGAACATAAAAGACAAAGCGAATTTGAGGGAAGCGGGCAAGCGGCTTGAGGCGCTCTCGAAAGAATTGTCCGTCGAAGATTTAAAAAAGCGCGATGTTAACACGGATCAATTGGAAAAACTCGGTATTAAGAAAGTACGCGAAATTACCTTCGATTCGATCCTGGAAAGTACATTTTTCAACAATGCGCAACGGGGAAAAGCCAAAGCATGGTTGGAGAATAAAGAGGAACTTGAGAGGGCGATTGAGGATTATGCGGATAACTATCCGTACGATTTACTTCAATTCCAATGCAACCTTCGCTGCGAAACGAACACCGGCAAGACTAACGAAACTGTTTTAATTTGCAGTTGTATCATACCGAAAGGCGAGGAAAAAATATGCAAAACGGATTGGAGATTACCATGGCGCGATGGATTTCGATACGTGATTGAGGAGCACCTCAAAAGCATGTTGCTTTACAAAAACGGCAAACAGAAGGTGATTTTGTTGCTTCTTTTGGATGAAGCAACGCCGAAAGAAGATCGTTTGAAATGGGGATATAACCACGATCATATCGACGGCACTTTTCAATCGGACAACTGTATTACTTTCAATCCCATCAGTACACAACCGTTTTTGGGGTCGCATGAAATCGGTCATTATCTGCAAATGCACTTCGGGTTGGTTCAAACATCCGAAAACTATCAAACGAAATTTGCAAAGGAGTTGCTGTTGCTGAACAACGCTTATCTGGGAAACCCGATGCCGATTCCGACGGAAATGCGTGAGTATGCATCGATGGTTAACGGCTCGCTCTTTTGGAACTTCGATAAGAATTATTTCGCATGTCCGAAACAGCTTTCTTTGAATGAAATTTTCGCCTACGTACAACTGCTAATCCGTTGGCAATCGACTGCCGAAATTTCCAATATTCTCGGCGTTTATTTCAACGGCAATACGCTCTATCTGAATGCCCTTTCGGATATCCGCGAGCTGAAACACATTCGTTACACACACGGTCCAAAATCATGGGGCAATAAAATCTTCAAAGATTTGAGTACTTTGCCGAAAGGCATTCAAAATCTTTTACGGGATATTTTTTCGAAGGCGTCTCAGATGTCTTTGCCGAAGGACATGTTGGAACTTTTGTGTCGATTACACGGTCGTCCGTCCCAAGATGCACAAAACGTTGTGTGCGATTTTGACTGCAAAGACGACGAAGAGTGGAGGACGCAGGTTAAACCCGTGATTTCGGGTTTTATCGAAGCCGAGTAGTATATTTTCGAAAGCTTCCTTTTTTAATCAAACGGACAAATTGATGAAAACAACATTCAAAACCATCGGTGTTGTTACGGCAATGCAGGCATTATCGATCGCAAGTCATGCGGATATTCAGCACATCAGTACCTCTATGATGTTACCGGAGCTGAATCAATTCCTGGAAAATTTGCGTACGGAGAGTCTAAAAAACCTGGAACCGTTGCGTGAAAAAATAGAAAAAACGAGATGTGTTTTTACGGCGCAAACGTACGAGACATTCGAGGATTTTAGTGAAGATTACTACAAAGAGCTTCCAGCAGACAACGAGCAAGATAAAAAACAGAAAAAGAAACGAAAAGAAATCTTTCTGAAGGAACACAAACCCATCCCCGGGAAACCGAACACATATCTCGAGCTCTCGTCACATGAGGCCTATAACGTAGCCGGTGATGCACGTGACGCTCTTTGGAAGTTACCTTGGGAACAATCAACCGTTACGGAGATAAAATATAATGTCGACAACGAACCGATTTCCGTTGAAGCACTTCAGCATCCCCTCTTTTTCAGTATCGAAAGACCTCTCCTGGAACGGTCGGAACCGTTTCATTCGTATATGGTCGGAAAGTTAAGTCCGAAAGAAACCGCCGAGCGTTTGAATGCGTTTTCCAGGGAGCTTCCCCTGAGTGAATTAAAAGAACGCGGCGTCGAGATCGAACAACTAAAAGAGCTCGGGATCACGTCCGTCCGCGAGATGACGTTTGCTTCCATTTTGGAAAGTAAATTTTTCACCGACGAACAGCGGAAAAAAGCGAAAGCATTATTCAACAGTAAAGATGAGCTCGAGAAGGCGATTGAAACGTATGCCGAAGCCTATCCGTACGTACAAAAAACCGTCAAGGTTACATTTAAGCGACGATGCATTGCGGAAGAAAAGAAATGCAATTGGGATAATAAAACCTTCACATGGATCGACGGCATTGACGAAGAACCTTTCAAACTTTCTTATTTGGCACGCAAATCCAAAGGTGAAATATCCGAAGATCAAAAGAAGATAGAAGCATGTTTGAAAAGTCTGTTGCCTTACAAAAACGGCAAAGAAAAAGTGATTTTACTGTTGCTTTTGGATGCAATTACGCCGCCTGAGTATCACTTAAAGTGGTTATGTGACAGTGAGTGCAGTTACGATGTGCGTGGCAATACATTCCGTGTTGATAATGCATGGTGTCTGTCTCACGAAGTCGGACATTATTTACAAACGCATTTGGGCTTGTATCAAACATTCAGAGATTATCAAATACCCTTTGTGAAAAAGCTCCTGCAGCTTGAAAACAATCAGAAAGAGTATACGTCGATTACACCCTCGCACGACATGTCAGAAGATATCGCGTTTTGCAACGCACCAGCCTTTTGGGGATTAAAAGATTTGTGTTTTCAAGGTCCGAAGAAACTTTCGGCAAAGAAATTTTTCGAATGTTTTCAGCTGTGCGAGCGTTGGCATTCGGCCATGGAGGTTCCCAATATCCTTGGCATTTATTTCAATGGCAATACGCTTTATCTGAATGCGCTTTCAGATATCCGCGAACTGAAACGCATCCGCTATACGCATCATAATCGAAAAAGCGAGAAAAGTATCGAAAACATGAAAAGTACCTTTAAGGAAGAAGCCGATAAAGCATTATTCGTGAAAATTGTCGAAGAAGCTTATCGATACCCCGTACCGACGAAGATATTAGCGTTGCTGTGTTTGTTGCATCGACGTTCGCGCGAAGACGCACAAAATGCCGTGTGTGATTTCGATCTCTGTTACAGTAAAGAAGAGTGGAAAGAAAAGATTAAACCTTTGGTTTCGGATTTGATTGAAGCTGTACAACCGTAATCCATTCAAAAATCATGGAAACATCCAAACACACTACAAACGGATGGCCTTGAAACACAAAAAGCGGGCATAAGCCCGCTTTTTGCACGACATGAGATAACAAATTCTTCAATACGCCTGTTTCAACGCCGCCTGTGCACATGCCAAACACACGATCGGGATGCGTTTCGGAGCACAACTCACATAATCCAACCCGGCATTATGGAAAAATTCCACCGATCGCGGATCGCCGCCGTGTTCACCGCAAACACCCAATTCCATCTTCGGTTTGACGGAACGCGCGCGCTTCACGGCAAATTTGACCAATTCCCCTACTCCGTCGACGTCAACGGAAGCAAACGGATTTTGCGTGAAAATTTCGCAATCGGTATAAGCTTTGAAAAACTTCCCCATATCATCACGACTGATGCCCAATGTTAACTGCGTTAAGTCGTTGGTTCCGAAACTGAAGAAATCGGCGACTTCGGCAATGTCCGCCGCACGTACCGTCGCACGCGGATTTTCAATCATCGTACCGAGTTGGTACGGAATTTCCGTTTTACGTTCGGCGCAGACATTTTTATGAATGTTGCGAATGACCTTCGCCTGATGTTCAAATTCCTTCACGAAACCGACCAACGGCAACATAATCTCAAGAGAGACTTTCATACCTGACTGCAGAACTTCCGCGGCGGCTTCGAAAATTGCCCGCGCCTGCATTTCGGTAATTTCGGGATACGAAATGCCCAAACGACAACCGCGATGCCCCAACATCGGATTTTGCTCCTTCAACGCATCGGAACGGCGCTTGATTTCTTCCGTCGACAAACCGATCGCCTTGGATAATTCCGCAATCGTTGCTTCATCGTGCGGCAAAAATTCGTGCAACGGCGGATCCAGAAGACGAATAATCACCGGATGCCCCTTCATGGCTTTAAAGATGCCGACGAAGTCTTCCCGTTGCAACGGAAGCAACTTATCCAGAGCTTTGCGGCGCGCCGCTTCGTTATC
>JAFVCI010000045.1 GCA_017479315.1 Opitutales bacterium
TTATTATGACAGAAGAAAAGAATGAAGTGCCTGCGTCCGTGAATGGCGAAACTGGCAACATAAGCGGTAATATCGAAACATCGGGAACAAAAACAGAAGAAGTCGTTGAAAAACAACCCGTTAACAACCAACCGAAGCCGTCGCATTTGCGGCAACGTTGGAAACGAAAACCGAATGCGGGCGGTATGGCGACCATTCGCGAAGATACGACGCCGCAACCGAAGGAGCTGAAAACGGTTGAAATACCGACGGCGGAGCGTCTGAATTACCCGAAAGAGACGTTCGGGCGCGACGAAAATCGCAATCGACGTTCGCGGGAACGTGATGAACGGCGTGGTGGCAGCGAACGTTGCGGCTGTCGCAATCGTCGGGAAGGGTTCGATAAAGATGGTGCGCATCGTGAGAGATCGTGCGGTTGTCACGAAGGAAAAGAGGAAATTTCCTGCATGTGCCATTCGCTTTTAAGTAAAACGAAGCGGTTTTTCGGCAAACTGTTCGGGGGCGGTTCAAAACCGTCCGAAGAAACTTCCTGCGGTTGCAGGCAACACGGCGAACAGAAGCATTTCGATCGCGGCGCAAACCGTTCCGGCGGGTATCGTCGACCGCGCCGTCGTTCCGGAAATCGTCCTCCGCGAAATCGCGGTGAGTAGTCGGAATTTAACCGAAAATCCCTTCATGGCGATGTCGGAATATACGACCAGAGTCATCAGAAGGGGCGGTTGTAAATAACGGAGTGGATTGACGTTTGTGTGCAGAAGTGTTTTATTGGAGTTTGATCGAATTGCGTCTGTTCCTAAGTCGGCGGGATAGGGTGCTTTGTGGATAATTATGGATAAAGTGTGTATTCGCGGCGGTGTTCCGCTGGATGGAACCGTACAGGTTGGCGGTGCCAAAAACGCCTGTATGGCGATGATGGCGGCGGCTTTGCTGATCGATGAACCGTGTATTTTGCGTAATGTTCCGCAACTGCGCGATGTTTCCGCCTTTATCAGACTGCTCCAAACGCTCGGGGTTAAAATTGAAGCCCTCGAACCGCACGTGTGGCGATTGCAGGCAAAATTCGTGACGCACGAAGCACCGTACGAATTGGTGCGAAAAATGCGCGCTTCCGTTTGCGTTCTCGGGGCACTTGCGGGGCGTTTGCATAGGGCTTCGGTGCCGTTGCCCGGCGGTTGCGTGATCGGAAATCGTCCGATTGATTTACACTTGTACGGTCTTCAAAAGCTCGGATACGCCGTTTCGCTTGAAGCAGGTGTTGTACATGTTTCAGCAAAGACACCGAAAGGCGGTACGGTTTTCCTCGGCGGGCGTTTCGGAAGCACTGTAACGGGAACGGCGAATGTGCTGATGGCGGCGGTTTTAACGCCCGGGACAACGGTTATCGAAAGTGCGGCGTGTGAACCGGAGATTGTCGATTTGTGCCATCTGTTGCGACAAATGGGAGCTACCATCGACGGTATCGGCAGTCCGACGCTGAAAATTGTCGGTACGGATCGTTTGCACGGCTTTGATTACACGGTCATCGGCGACCGCATCGAAGCCGGAACCTTCATGTTGGCAGGTTTGGTTACGCGCGGGTATGTGCGTGTCTGCGGTGCGCAACCGCAACATTTAAGTGCTCTTTTGCATGTATTGGAACGCATCGGAGCAGACATTCGCGTTGACGAAATCGAGCAAACGATCGAAGTACTTCCGTGTTTTGAACGTTTAAAACCGTTTGAGGTTACCACATTGCCGTTTCCGGGATTTCCGACGGATTTACAAGCTCAATTATGCGTGTTGGGAATTTGCATTCAGGGTTTGAGCCTCATAACGGAACGCATTTATCCGCAACGTTTTATGCATCTTGCTGAATTGCAACGGTTGGGGGCGCATATTACGCTGGAAGGCAGTACGGCGATTTTACAGGGCGGGCATCCGTTATCGGGTGCCGATGTGATGACGTCAGATCTGCGCGCCGGTGCCGCATTGTACTTGGCGGGATTGGTTGCCGAGGGCGAAACGCGTATTCATCGCGTTTATCACGTGGATCGCGGTTACGAAAATTTGGATCAAAAACTGCGCGATTTAGGTGCTGATGTCGAACGCACGGAAGATGCGGATGCCGTTTAACGACGAAGGGAGTTGCTTTTAAATCGTGCGGTCGGGTCAATATCAAGCAGGTTTGACGTTACGGTCGAAGGCGTTTAGAGGAACTTTGGATGGTGCCGATTATGGAAGAATATCTGTCGTGGATAAAGCCGAAGGGACAAACCCGACGTTTGCTTGGAAAAGCACGCGACATCTGGAACGGTTATCTCAGGCATCCGTTTGTTCGCGGAATTGGCGACGGTACTTTGGATAAGGAAAAATTTCGCTTTTATCTCAAACAGGATTATTTATACCTTATTAGTACGCGAAAGTTTTTGCCGTAGGAATTGCAAAATCGAATGACGCAGAAATCATACGTTTTCTTTCGGATATCATTCATCAGATTTTTACGTCCGAAATGAACACCCACAGGGCTTATATGCAACGTTTCGGCGTCACCGAAAAAGAAATCGCCGACACAATGCCCTCTTTGGATAACCGCTCCTATACGTCTTATATGTTGCGCGTTGCGTACGAGGGCGGCATTGCGGAAATTTTGGCGTCAATTTTATCGTGCGCCCTCAGTTATGAATATATCGCAAAAGCGATTGTTTCCGAACATCCGCAGGCGGGCGCGCATCCGTTTTACGGCGAATGGGTCAGCGGTTACGCAGGCGAGGCGTATCAAAAGAACAATCGGCGGCTTGTTGAATGTTTTGAAGCGGTTGCAGGCGAGCTTTCAGAAAAACAACTTCTTCGGTGCGAGGAAATTTTTATCACTTGCTCGCATTACGAAACGGCTTTTTGGGATATGGCGTGGGAGATGAAATTGTGATACCAATCCGCATAAGGTCTTCCTTCCCATTCGAAGGACTTTCCGCGGCTTGAACCTCCTTGTGGGATTTCGTTGAATGGAGGCGGTTGTTTTTATGGATAAACTGACCCGAGACCAACGTCGAAAAAATATGCGGGCGATTAAGTGCAAAGACAGCGAAATCGAGCGTTTATTACGATCGGCACTTTGGAAACGCGGCTGTCGGTACCGAAAAAACGACTGTCGCCTCGAAGGAAAGCCGGATATTGTTTTATCGAAGTATAAAATTGCCGTTTTTTGCGACAGCGAATTTTGGCACGGTTATAATTGGGATGTTCGAAAGGAAGATATCAAATCCAACCGAGCGTTTTGGATTAAAAAAATCGAAGGCAATATGAAGCGCGATGCAGCGGTGAACGAAATTTTAAGAAACCGGGGCTGGACGGTGCTCCGATTTTGGGGCAGGGATATTCAAAAACACTTGGAAGTATGTGTAGAGGAAATTGAAAAGGCGGTGGAAAGGAGCAAAAAATTTTCTAACCGTACGTACAAAAACAGGCTTCGCACGTGAAAAAATCCTTATCTTTCACACAGATGGCAGTTTCTGCGGACAGCATTCCGTTCCCGTCGCCGCAAAACGCGCGCTTTACGTTCATTGATTTGTTTGCCGGCATCGGGGGCATGCGGTTGGCGTTTCAATCGTTGGGCGGAAAATGTGTGTTCGGTTGTGAAATCGACAAGCGGGCGCGCAAAACGTATGTTGCAAATTTCGGCGATGTTCCGGCGGGCGACATTACCAAAATCGATGCGGATGCCGTTCCCGATCATGATATTTTGGTCGGCGGTTTCCCGTGCCAGGCGTTTTCGATTGCCGGGAAACGCGGCGGTTTCAACGATACGCGCGGAACCTTGTTTTTCGATGCGGCGAGAATTCTCAAAGCCAAGCGACCGAAAGCCTTCTTTTTGGAAAATGTCAAAGGCTTACTGAACCACGATCGTGGGAAAACGATTGCCGTCATATTGAATGTTTTGCGTAACGATCTGGGTTACGTTGTTCCCGAACCGCAAATTGTGAATGCGAAAGATTTTGGCGTTCCTCAAAACCGGGAGCGTGTTTTTATCGTCGGTTTCAGGAAAGACCTTGATGTGAAAGGAGGTGATTTTTTTTACCCGAAGCCGACGGATACGACCAAAACCATAAGTGATATTCTTGAGGAACGTCCCGTTTCGGCAAAATACTATCTGTCGACAACGTATTTGCAGTGCCTCGAA
>JAFVCI010000046.1 GCA_017479315.1 Opitutales bacterium
TATAACGAAGCGTTTTAAAAGCCCTGCCTCCGACACAGGAAACACAAAGAAGCGCAAAGTCGCCCTTTATCCCTTAACCTTTCGCCGCCTCAAATGCCGAATCAAGCCGTAAAAAACATAGGTGAGCGACAAAATCGCGCACGACAGCTCTTCGAACATGAAAATAATCACCAAAACACCGATAATTCCCACAAACGCCCGCAGTTTGGTTTCCGTCGTCCAATCGATATGTTTGAAGCTCGGATAGAGAACATTGCTGATCATCAGCCAGGCAATGAGCAACATCAGCGGCGGCAACAGCAACGCCCAGGCTTTCAAATCGAAGCGATTGATGACCAATACCAGCGACGCGATGACGCTTGCGGCGGCGGGAATGGGCAACCCGATAAAGAATGAGGCGGCTTGCGGCGGCAATTTCTGCTCTTTCGGCAACAGCGGATGCGTGATGACGTTAAAGCGCGCCAAACGTACCGCACCGCAAAGTAAATAAATAAAACCGATCAGCCAGCCGATTTTTCGAAAAAACAAAAAATTATTTTCCGGCGACAAAATGAGAAAAAACACGATCATCGCCGGTGCCAGACCGAAGGAAATCACATCCGCCACCGAGTCAAATTCCTTCCCGAACAGCGATTCTTTGCCGCCCAAACGCGCCAGACGCCCGTCCAGACCGTCGCACACCAGCGATCCAAAAATGCACCAAACGGCCTGGTTATAGAGCGCAAACGACGTCATCGCTTCCTCGCTGTAACGCGCTTGAATGCAGCGGATGAGGCACAAAAAACCGAAAAAAAGATTACCCGCCGTGAACAGATTGGGCAACAGATAAATCTTCGCCAACGGAACGTCGTACTTTTTCTCCGATGCCATTACAATTTCTCCAAAAATTGCCAAAAACGTTCATCCTTCTCGATAGCGTCTTCATCGAGCGGCAGGTTGGCACGCAACAGAAAATCATTCCACGTGTGTTTCGGCAAAAGATAATGAATGACAAACAGATCCTCCTTCGCGCATTCGAAGTAAATGCGCAAATCCTGCCATCGAAGTCGGTAAAGCGTCTTGTCGTCGCGCTTAAATTTCCCGATTTGCGCCGTATTTTCGAAATTCAAATCGCTCAAAAACGCCATCAGCTGCAACTGCTTTTTCTGCGACAGACGCCGAAAAACGGACTTACTCTGCGTATCGAATGTCAGCTGATGCATCGCTTCATCTCCCGCTCAATGCTCCGAATCTGCCTTCGAACCGCCTGCGCCGCTTCGAAACACTCGTTCTTCGCCAGGGTTTTCATTTTCTCTTCCAGGTATTGCAGGCGCGGTTGAAAGGCTTCCTTTATGCGTTGTTTGGCGGGAATTTTTCCGAAATAAACATTGCAATCCTTAAAACCGTAGGGCTTTACATCGTCAAATGCACGATAACACTGCGGACAACCGACCCGCTTATGCGCCTCAACCCACTCGTGCGTACAACCGCAATTCGGGCAGATGCGGTTCGACAGCAACAAAGCGCATTCCCGCGACGGCAATCCGTCGATTAAATCGTAAGCGTTCGGCGTTAAAATGCCGCACGTTTTCGCACATTCGTCGCACAAAAACGCTTCCCACATGCAACCGTTGCCATCCACGTCCGTCAACCGTACCGTTGCCTCGCGTTCGCACCGCCCGCACCTGCTCATGCCCGCTCTCTCAACCACGCGCGCGCTTCCAAAGCCGCTTGGATACCCATCCCGACCGCCACGCCGGCTTGCCGGTAATACTTGTCAACGCAGTCGCCCGCCGCAAATACGCCCGGAACGGAAGTACAGACCGCCTTCGAAGCAATTTTGATATACCCCTGTTCATCGACTTCGACAAAATCGTTAAACACCTGCGAATTGTGCCACCCGACTGCCAAAAATACGCCTTTACACGGGAGCACGCGCTCCGTTTTATCGTTCACATCCCGCACAACCAACCCCTCGATGCAACCGTCCACATCGAGCCTAAAATCCGTCGGAATATGGTTCCAGACGCAGGTAATCTTCTCGTTTTTCAGCACTTGCTCGGCGACAATTTCCGAAGCCCGCAACGTATCGCGCCGATGCACCAAAAAAACTTTTTTGCACAACGCGCTCAGATGCAGTGCCTCGCCGCAGGCATGGTCACCGCCACCGATGACACAAACCGTTTCATCTTTATAGAAAAAACCGTCGCAGGTGGCACACATGCTGAGCCCCTTGCCCTGTAAAAGCTCCTCTTCATGCGGTAACGAAAGTCGATTCGGCTGCAGTCCCGTCGCGATAATAAGCACCTTTGTCGTAACGGTCGTTCCGTCGGAAAGCGTTAAAATCTTCTCGTTTTTTCCGCTTTGCGCCGCCTTTTGAACGGATCCTTTCAGAAAACGCGTTCCGAACCGCTCGGCCTGCCGACGCATCCGATTCATCAATTCCGCTCCGCCGATCCCTTCCGGGAACCCGGGGTAATTGTCGACCTTTGCCGACGGCATCAACGCACCGCCCGGCTTTTCACCCTCAATCACCAACGGCTTCAACTGCGAACGCGCCGTATAAATCGCCGCGGACAGCCCTGCACATCCGCTTCCGACAATCACAACGTTCTCGCAATCCGCCACGGTTTTATTCCACGGAATGAGCACGGATTGTCAATTTTAAACGTACCAATGCGGAAAAAACGGAAACGCATTGCAAGGCATGGGAACACCATCCGATATCTCAATGCAACATTTTCGGAAGTACCCTTGGAATTTTAAAAAAATTTCCGTATTCGGTACGCTTACCCTAAAAAGACACACTGATTTTATATTTATTTCTCGAAACCGCTCTCCCGCCAATCGACCACCTGCACCTGCAACGTTCGTCGTCCATTCCAACACGACCAACCGAGTTGAACGGCGAAATCGAGCGGTTTGTTTTGCGGAATGCACGCATCGCCCATGCCCCAGCCGATCGCGCGATGTCCGTTCAACGTCAGGCGCAAATGCGCATTGTGTTTTCCGAAGGGTTCGAGTGGCTCATCCAAAACAACGTCTTTCAGGGAAAAAATCGGAATTTCGTTTCCCTGACCGAACGGCGCCAGGTGTTCCAATTCATCCAGAAAGTCCTCCGTCAGTGAAGCTTCGGACAATACCGAGGCAATCGATAATGCCGGTTGCGGCCAATTGCCTTGAAATTTTTGATGTAAAATTTCATTCAAGCGCGCTTCCAAGGGTAAAATGTTTTCGATTCCAACCTCCAATCCCGCCGCCGCGGGGTGCCCGCCCCAATGACGCAACAACGGTTGTGCCTCCGAAAAAAGTTCCGTTAAATTCACCTCTTCGATACTGCGCCCGGAACCTTTCGCAAATCCGTTTTGTTCGCCCAAAATAAACACCGGGCAGTGATATTTGCGCGTTAAACGCCCCGCCACAATCCCGACGACACCGACATGCCAATGCGGTTGGTACAATACATATGCCCGTTGATGCGGTCGTTCATTGATGAGCACTTCCGCCTCCGCGGCGATGCGACGTTCCGTTTCCTGCCGTTCCGCATTTTTCAGCGCCAGTTGCCGCGCCAGCGAACAACAGCGAACTTCATCGTCGCTCGTCAACAATTCAAACGGTACCTCCGCCGATTCCAAACGTCCGCCGACGTTGATGTGCGGTGCCAATTTGAACGCAACATCCTCCGTTGTCGGCGGATAAGAGGGATCACAACCGCAGACTTCCGACAACGCCCGCAAACCGACGGATGCGGTTCGTTGCAGTTCGCGCAAACCGAAAGCCGCGAAAAGTCGATTATCGTGCTGCAACGGCGCCAAGTCCGCGACGGTCGCAAGAGCAACCAAATCCAAAAACGAACTCAAACGCAGTTCGTATGCGCCACGAACATTCTCCGAATGTAAAATCTTCAGCCACGCATGCAAACATTTAAAAATCAAACCCGCCGTACATAAACCCAATGCCGATTGCGAATGTGAGGCTTCGTTCAGGTGCGGATTAACGATCACGGCATTCGGTAATGTATCGCGGGAACGTTGATGGTGGTCGATAATCAGAACCTCAACGCCGGCGTCACGCAACCGCTGCACCGCTTCGACCGAATTGGTACCGCAGTCCGTTGCCGCCAACAGGTCAAAAGGTGCATAAGACGACAAAACCCGCTCCGTTACCGCTTCCGTCAATCCGTACCCTTCCTTCTCGCGGTTCGGAAAAACAGGTACAAACTCATATCCGAAGCGGTGAAAAAATCGATGCAACAGTGCCATCGACGTCACACCGTCCACATCATAATCGCTCACAACCACGATGCGCCGATGTTTCACACAGGCATCATGCAGGCGGCAAACGACTTCCGGAATGTTCTCAATTTTCTCGGGCGGTTCGATATTTTTCAGCGACGGCGAAAGAAAAGCTTCATACTCCGCTTCATTCCGAAAGCTTTTTTGCAACAGTAATTGTTGAATTTCGGGACGGTAACCGCTTCTTTCAACGCATAACCTCAGCCACTCGGGCGGTTTCGGCGACGACGCAAAAACCCAATGCATCTAGGAATTTAAACTCTCGTAGGGAGCAGATTCGACCGGTTTTGCCTCCAAACGCTTCCGATCGTTGCGGTTGTATTTGCAGAAAATCGGAACGGCGATAAAAATCGACGAAAACGTACCGATGAGAATGCCGAGCATAAACACCAGCGCGTAATCGCGGACGATGCCCGAACAACACAAATACAACAACAGCGCGGGTATGAACGTCGTCATGCCGGTCATCAAGGTACGAGACAGAGTCTTGTTGATCGATAAATTGACGAGTTGCGGCAACGGCGCGAACGCATTGATCTTTAACTCCTCGCGCACGCGATCGAAAATAATAATCTTATCGTTAATCGAATAACCGATGACCAGCAAAACCGCCGCCACCATCGGTGCGGTGAATTGGTGCCCGAAGGCAATATATAAACCAATCGTAATGAGTGTATCATGCAACAGTGCCAAAACGGAACCAACGCCGTAGCTGACTTCAAAACGCAACGCAATGTAGATAAGAATTCCGATAAGAGCAAACGTAATCGACAAAAGTGCATTCTTTTGGACGTCCGAACTGACCGAAGCCCCCATGCGGTTGTGCGCCAGACACTTAAAATGCGCATCGGGATTGGTTTCTTTCAGAGCCTCAAAAACGACGGTTCCGCGATTTTTTTCGGTCTGTATCTTCAACAGCGGCATCGCCTCGCCGACCGTCTTTTGATATACGGCATTCACTTCTCCCAAATGACGTTGTTGCGCGATTTGCCGCACGATTTGGCAATCGATCTCTTTATCGCCGCGCACCAGCAGTTCCTCGCCGCCGACAAAGTCGATACTCAAAACGCTTTTTCCGCGGACGCCCAATGCAACGCAACCAATGAGAAACAAAACAACCGAAACCGTTGCTGCCGTTTTTTGACGGGACAGGAAATCAAAATCCGCCTCGCCGAGCCACGCGCGCGACGAAAGCTTAAACTTTCCCTTTTGCGCCAAAAGCTCCAAAAGCGCGCGATTGAAGCACAAAACCGTGAACAACGTCGTCAACACACCGACCGCCAGGGTAATACCGAAGCCTTTGACGGAACCGACGCCGAAAAACACCAGCAACACTGCCGTCAAAAGCGTCGTGATGTTGGAATCCAAAATCGTCAAAAGCGCCCTTTTGTGTCCGAGCTCCAACGCCGTTTCCGTGTCGCGACCGTTTTTAATTTCTTCGCGCACACGCTCAAAGATTAAAACATTGGCATCCACCGCCATCCCGAGCGTCAGTGCCAGAGCGGTAATACCGGGAAGCGTAATCGTTGCGTTTAAGACCACCCAGGAAACAAGGATGAAAATAAAATTCAGCACCAGTGCCAATCCGCAAACGGCACCGGGAAGACGATAATAACCGATCATCACCGCCATTAGTAAACAAACGCCTATGATCGATGCAATCACGGCAACATCCCGAGCACCCTCCTCCAACGACGGTCCGATTTCGTAAATCTCCGCCAAATCGAGCTCAAATTCCAGCGGATTGTTTAATACATTGGACAACTCAATCGCCTCCCGCTGCGTAAAACGCCCCGAAATGCTCGCCTGCCCGCCCGTAATCTCCGACTGAATAACGGGTGCCGAACACACCTTCCCGTCCAACACAATCGCCAGCGACTTGTGCAAATTCTGCCGCGTTACCGCCGCAAAACGCTCCTTCCCGTCCGGCGTCATTTGAAGACTGACTTCGTACTTGCCGTATTGGTCGACAACGGGATGCGCTTCCTTCACCGATTTCCCCGTCATTTCGGGAATTTTCTTCACCACCAACGGCACCAACACCGCTTCGCCCTTGTCGTCTTCGCGCTCCAAAAATAACTTTTCGTATCCCGTCGGAATCGGATCGCTTTCGCGCACATCCTCGTTGACCAGGCGAAATTCCAGCTTTGCCGGTTTTTTCAGCGCACCGACAATATCGGAATTGGTTTCCAGTGAAATTCCAGGCAACTGCACCTCAATCCCGCCGCGACCGCGCGGACGCACCAGCGGCTCCGCCACCCCGAGCGCATCGATACGCCCGGAAATGACTTCGATGGCTTTCTGTACCATTCGCCGACACTCGTCATCGCTTTTCTTTTCCAACAACTGCGGACGAATGTTCAGCGAAAACGCCACGCCGCCCTTCAAATCCAGTCCCTGCTTAAAAACACTTCGCGATTTTTGGAGCAGATGCTGCAACAAAATGCGATTGCGCTTATCGATGTTTTTAATGTCGGCGATGTTGAACTGCGTAAAACAGGTGCTCAGATCCAAATTTTTCTCGTGACAAAGCACCAACAACGCATGCATCAGATTCGGCGCCTTCTTTTCGGCAACCTGTTGCCGCGCTTCCTCCCAAACACTTCGGAAAGCATCCCGATTTTGCTTCACCTCGCTCAATAAATACGCATCGTAGGGCTTATCGTGCCACGGCGTTAATTGCGAAAGCCCGACCAACAGCGCGATCACCGTAACCCACAGACGCGTATTCAACTTTTTCATTTTTTACTCGATTTCGGTGCGGTCTTCGTTTTCGGCTCGGTAATTTTGCTTTGAACAAAATTCTTGTGCAGTTCCAGCTTCGAATCGCCCGTTTTGATGAGCAACCGATCGCTCTTCACCTGCATCACCGTCGCAAAAAGCCCCGAGGTCGTTAAAATTTCATCGCCTTCCTTCAACGCCGCAATCATCTTCTCCTGCTGTTTTTGCTTTTTTCGTTGCGGCGCAATCATCAAAAACCAAAACGCCAGCGCAAACAACAGCATCATCAGAAACGATGATGCCCCGGGTGCCCCGGGCGTTGCGGGTGTGTTCAGTAAAAGAGGCGGAAAAACTCCTGACATACTCGACGCTTATTTGAAGATATTTCCACGCAAACCGCAAGCGCTTTTTTACGTACATAATCCGTCAAAGAAACGTTGTGCTTCGAAGGGTTGTGTACGTACGGAAAAAAGAAAGCACTGCGGTTTGCTCTGAATGATGATAATACAAGCCGATATTCTCGGGATATGCAAACAAGCCGCAGGAGGTCTTTCTTCCGTCGCCGAAAGGTAACCGTGGCACACCCCTTTTTTACATTCCCTTCTTCACCGACTGCAAAGCACGCTTTAAAATGCCCTCGACGGTTCCTTCATCGGGAAACGCTTCCCGCACCTTCTCCGTCAACGCTTCGGCTTGTTTCGGCGCATAACCGAGCACCGCCAACGCCAACGCCGCATCGTCATACACGGAAGCTTTTTTCGGCGCATCGACCGTAACCGACGTCGGCAACTTTTTCAAACAGCCCTGTAATTCCAACACGAGACGTTGCGCGGTTTTCTTCCCGACCCCCGGACATTTCGACAACGCCGCAACATCCTGGCGGACAAGGAGCCCGCACAACTCCGGCATTTTAAAAACCGTCAATAGCGTCAGTGCCAGCTTCGGACCGACGCCGTTCACTTTTTCGACCAAAAGTTTGAAACAGTTGCGTTCTTCAAGTGTCTGAAACCCGTACAGTTGCTGATTGTCTTCGCGATAAACCGCGTACGTGAACAGCCGACACGTTTGATGCAACGCAAACGCCTGCGGTTGCGGCACAAACACTTCGTAACCGACACCGTGAACACTCAGACAGATACCGCCGTCGGTTAAAAATTCAACCGTGCCCTCCAAAAAGACAATCATCCGCGATTATACCGACACAACAAAGCGGCTTTGTAAAATTCAAACGGCGGAAATGCGTCTTGAAACTTTTTCAATGCTTTGTCGAAAGGAGAAAAAAAGATTGACAATTGTCGTTTTTTTGAAACAAAGTGAAGGAAACGGTAACTTTTTTATGAGATATAACGGGATAAACACAAAATAATTCAAAAATTTATGAAGAAACTCATATTACTCATCGGGATAACGTGTCTGCCGCTTTCGGTTTTCTACGGAATGGATTGTCTTATATGCCAGGGAAGAGGTAAAACGTTCTCGTGTAACAAAAGGTCAACCATGGTCTTGCACCTTGCGAGAAAACATAAGTTGGGGTGGTGTCCTTGTTGTCCAACGTTTATTAGAATCGACCAATTCGTGAAACATGTGGCAGATAAGCATAACAGGCGTGTGTGTTCGTTCTGCATGATGATTACCTTTGAAAATGAGGAGGAGTATCGATTACACAAAGATACCGTGCATTTTGCGTTTAGTAAGTACCCCTGTCTTTTTACCTGTAAAGAAGGATTCCCGACGCTCGAGCGGTTCATCATTCATACGGTCGCTAAACACCAACGCTATGCTTGTCGGTACTGCGTACAAGACAACTGGAAACAAAAGGAATTCGATAAAGAAAACAGCAAAAAACAAATAACAGGCATCTTCGGATCAGACAAAGAGTATGTGAAACACATGCTTGCGCGCCACGATGAGTGGGCCTGTGTAAAGTGCAACATGCAAACCTTCGGTACCCAGGATGATTACAATATCCATTGCGGCGATTTTTGCAACGAGTGGTGTTTGAAAAAACCAAAAACGTTCCAGGCATACTGTAAGTACTGTGAACATGATAACAAATTCCACAATAAAGCCGAACAAAACCTTCATGCACTGCAGCATGCGTTTTTGTTGTTTTTTTTGGAACAAACAATCTGCGGTCACGGCTGTTGCGTTTCGTTTCGCAAAGAGGTTGTCGATAGATATACGGAAGTTAAAGATTTAGAAAAAGGGAAAAAGGACGATACATATAAAGAAAAGATAGGCCCAGCAATTCAGGCCGTAGTTCAGGCCGTATGTAAACTTGCAAACCATATCATAGAATGGCATAACCGCTGTTTATTTTGTGAAAATCCCATAACGGAAAAATCTCGAGAATCACTGAATGAAGCACTCAATAAATTGACTCCTCCTCAAATTGGGTATCATGCACGCATGTTCTTGCGGCCGAACAAAAATGCGTTTACCGAAAGTGAAATCTCGGATTATATCTGCGATATGTGCGGATTGCCGTTACAACCGAACCGAAGAAGCCACTTGTTTTTCGCAAACATTGCAAAGTTCCCGATCGGAAAGGGGTTGGGCGTGCAGGATTATCCGTTCCATCACATAGAATACGATCAACTCGGAGCGAAGAACACGATGACGATGTCCGTCATTAAAGAAGTTCCGGCGAACGAAGAAGAAACCTGCTTTATGCCGAAGAACGGGGAAAAAGATGACATAATGAAAGAGGAAAAAAATGACATAATTTCAGGCGAGGAAGACGAAAACGGCGAAGATGACTTTTTAGACGAAGACAGCGAAGAAGAGGAGGAAGAAAAAAAAGAAGAAGAGGATAAAAAAGAGGAAAAGGCAAAAGCCGAACCGAAGGAAGAAAAGTGAATTCGGGGACGGAACGGCGGAGATTATACAGGACTTTAAAAACTTTTCGAATGATATTCGGAAGTATGAATGGGTGTCGGGGTACGGTGTTGCCGGAACCGACGCCTTCATGGTGCTTTTTGTTTGAAAAGTAGATAAACGTTACTTTTATTCCGACGTTTTTATTGAAACACAGGTATTCGGTACCGTCGCAACGTGAAGTTTATCACTCAAATCTTCCCATTTAACCCATCGAGTACCTTTTCCATCACCGCAACATTTTTTTCGCTCAACAGGTACAGCGGCAAACGGACTTCGGCACTTTTAATCAAACCGCGACGTTGAAGTAAGTACTTGATCGGCACGGGATTGGTTTCGACGGTTAAAGCGCGAAATAATGCATAATAACGTCGATGCAGATCCGCCGCCGCTTCGAAGTTATTATCGGAAACAAATCGATACAGACGGACAATTTCTTCGGGAATCAGATTTGCGGCAACGCTGACCAATCCTTTGGCACCGAGCGAGAAAAACGGCAACATCATGACATCTTCGCCCGTTAAAACACGGAAATCCGCATCATTCTCCTTCACCAGTTGCGCAACGCGATTGCACGAACTGCCGTTTTCCTGGATCGCGACGATGTTTTTGTGATTTTCCCGCAACCGTCGAACGGTTTCGGGCGCAATTTCCACGCCGCAACGAAACGGCGACGAGTATAAACAAATTGGTTTATCGGTTGCCTTCGCCAGAGCTTCGAAATGTAAATACAATCCCGCTTGCGTCGGTTGATTGTAAAACGGCGTTACGGCAAGGAAGCCGTCCGCACCGAGTGTTTCATAAGCGATTATTTGCTCCAATGCCCGCCGCGTATCGTTGGCGTCGACGGTCATCAATAATTGCAACCGACCGCCGACCGTTTCAACGACGAACGACAGCAATTCCCTGCGTTCCGTATCGCTCAACGTCGGATTTTCGCCCGTGATTTCCGCCAACACCAAACCCTGAACGCCGGAAGCGCATTGGCGTTCAATCAAGTTTTGAAGCGATGCGAAATCGATTTTTCCGTCGACGAAAGGCGTCACGAGAGCGGTACAGATACCTTGAAACGAAGCGAAGGGAGTCATACCTTATGTATCGGTCGATTTTTGAATTTTTTCACACCAAAATGCCCGCCGTTTTTTCGCGCGTTTCGCCGGATTTCAGGGTTTCGATATGATTGCTCCAGTACTCAAAGGTATTTACAAAGTGTTCCAGAGAACGATTAAACGATGCGTAATCGCACGAAGCGACCGGCAGACTTTGTACCAACTGCGTTTTTTCGCTGCCGAGCTGCA
>JAFVCI010000047.1 GCA_017479315.1 Opitutales bacterium
CTTCGAGGCGGTTCGGTTTGCCTTCGACAAAACGTTCGATGACGGGATCGATTTCACAACCGATGACACTGTCGTGCGGACCGCACATGCCGATGTCACTCACGAACGCCGTCCGATTGTTTAAGAGACGTGTGTCGGCGGTCGGAACATGCGTATGGGTGCCCAAAACCGCGCAAACGCTTTCTTTTTTCGATAAAAACCAACCGAGCGCATATTTTTCGGCGGTCGTTTCGGCATGAAAATCCACAATTACGTTACGGATACCGTCGTTTCGGAGGGCTTCGATCAATTTTGCCGCCGTTTGGAACGGGCAATCCAACGCCGTGCGAATACCCGTTCGTCCCAGTAAATTGATAACTGCAAGCTTTTCGCCTCGATGTTCAAAGATAAGAAAATTTCTCCCCGGTGCTTTCGGGTAATTGGCGGGACGGCAAACGTACGGCAGGGTGTCGATTTCGTCCCAGAACTCTTTTTGATCCCAGGTGTGATTGCCAAGCGTCAGTCCGTCGATGCCGCCGTCGTGCAATTTCTGCGCCGTTGCGGCATTTAAACCGAAGCCGTGCGTGGCGTTTTCGGCGTTGGCCAGGATAAAATCGGGACGATACTCTTTTTGCAACAACGGCAGTTGTGACAGCACGAAGCGACGCCCGGGACGTCCGACGATGTCCCCGAAAAATAAGATACGGCATGCGTGCATGGTTTAATCTCTACGGTACGAATAATCCTCAAAATGTGCAACGCTTATGAAGGAACAGTTTTATATAAAAAACCGTTATCGGGAAATGCCACGTACATCGAGCTCCTGTCCGAACCTCATCTTCATCCGCGTTCCATTGCACAAAGGTCGAACTCAACGATACTCCGAGGTAAGTTCCCGCGAACTTCTCATCCGAAGCACCTGGTGGGCCCTGCAGGACTCGAACCTGCGACCAAGGGATTATGAGTCCCCCGCTCTAACCGCTGAGCTAAGAGCCCCGAAGTTACCTATTATAATGTGCAACGGTGGATTTTCTTCAAGTTTTTTGTACGGATGGTTCGGCTGTTAAAAGAAGTTGTCTCTGTGTAAGGCGGAATAACGAAAAACGGCGATATTCACGAAGTGTTTTGTTTTTAAAAGCGGCATTGCGCAAAGAAGCCGAAAAACGCTTGCATTCCTTTGCTAAACCCTCTCTACACTGGGGTACAATACGGTATGACTTCCAAAGCAGCCGCTTCACCTAAAAAGCTTGTCATTGCGGAGAAGCCGAGCGTGGCGCGCGATTTGGCAAAGGCACTCGGCGGGTTTAAGGCAAACAAAGCAGGTTTTCTTGAGCGTGAAGATATGCTGATTTCGTCGGCGGTCGGGCATCTGGCGGAATTGTTCATGCCGGGCGACTGGGACGCGAAGTACCGCTATTGGTCGCTGAAAAATCTGCCGATTTTGCCGGATAAATTTAAACTCAAACCCATCGAAAAAACCGCCGACCGCTTTGAATTTTTAAAAAAGCTGATCGCGCGCAACGACGTGGTCGGTTTGGTTAATGCCTGCGATGCCGGGCGCGAAGGGGAATTGATTTTTGCCTATTTGTGCGAATTGGCGGACTGTGACAAGCCGAAACAGCGCCTTTGGCTTTCGTCCATGACGGCGGATGCCATTCGCGAAGCCTTTCAACAGTTGCGCCCTTCCGAGGAAATGCGATCATTGGAAGCCGCCGCGCGGTGTCGCTCCGAAGCCGACTGGCTGGTCGGGATTAACGGGACGCGCGCCGTGACGGGGCGCATGATGGGTGCACGGCGCAAAGAAGTTGCCAGTGTCGGACGCGTCCAAACGCCCACGTTGGCACTCATTTGCGAGCGCGAGCAAGCCATTCGGGACTTTAAACCGTTGCCGTTTTGGCGTTTAAAGGGTACGTTTCACATCCAAAACGGCGACTATGTCGGTTGGTTACAGCGGGGAGGTTTTAAAAAAGGGCATGATGAAGATCGCAGTGACCGTTTTTGGGATGAGGATGAGGTTCTGCGTTTTTCGGAAACGTTGCAAACGTTGAAAAACCGCGACTGGGTCGTGGAGGAGACGACGAAAATCACGAAAACCGCGGCACCGCGATTGTTTGACTTGACGAGCTTGCAACGCGAATGCAACCAACGGTTCGGGTTTTCGGCGAAAATGACGCTTGATATTGCCCAGCGGTTGTACGAAACCCACAAAGCCCTTACCTATCCGCGAACTGATGCGCGCGCGTTGCCGGAAGATTACGGTCCGACCTGTATCGCGACTTTGGGAAAACTCGATGAAACCTATGCGCCGTTTGCGCAAAAGATTATCGAAAACCGTTGGGTGAATCCGAAAAATAAGACGATCTTCAACAACAAAGCGATTTCGGATCACTTCGCCATCATTCCCACGGGTACTTTGCCGAAGGGCATGAAGGAAGCCGACGCGAAAGTCTACGATTGCGTGGTACGGCGGTTTATGGCGGTTTTCTTCCCGTCGGCGGAATTTGCCGTGACGACGCGTCGGACGAAACAGGCAACTTTTACGTTCAAAACCGAAGGCAAAGTTCTTGTTAAAGCGGGCTGGATGGAAGTGACGCGCAAATCCGCAGCCGCCAAAGAAGAATTGCCGGCGTTGGTCGCGGAGGACGAAAACCGCGCGGAAGGTGTGGATTTTCAATCGGAAGCGGATGAAACCCGACCGCCGGCGCGCTTTACCGAAGCGACTTTGTTGGCGAGCATGGAGCACGCGGGGCAACGGGTGGAGGACGAAGCGTTGGCGGAAGCGATGAAGGAACGCGGTCTCGGGACGCCGGCAACGCGCGCGCAGATTATCGAGAATTTAATCGCAACCAAGTATTTGGATCGGCACGAAAAGGAGTTGGTGCCGACGGCGAAAGCGGAACAGCTGTTGTTGTTTTTGAAGGCGGTGCATGCGGAGGAATTGGCAAGCCCCGCGTTGACGGGCGAGTGGGAATATCGACTCAACCGCATTCAAAACGGCGCACTGAGTCGCACACAATTCATGGAAGATATTAAAACGATGACATCGAAACTGGTGGATAAAATTGTAAATTTCCGGGAAGAGGCGGGCGATGAACGCACAACGGTCGATTTGATTTCGCCGACCGACGGGCAACCGATGACGGAAACGTTTCATTCCTGGCAATCGCAGGACGGGCAGGTAACCGTTTATAAGGTCATCGGCGGTCGAACCATGGCGCTCGACGAGGTGCGCGAGCTGTTGGCGAATAAAAAAATCGGTCCCCTGAGCGGTTTTGTTTCAAAATTCGGCAAACCTTATTCGGCTTTGTTGATTTTGGATGAAAATTGGAAGGTAAAATTCGATTTCGGCGCGAACGGCACCTCCGTTGAACCGATCGACCTTTCGAATGCGGTTGTTGTCGGCGTTTGCCCCCTGTGTAAAGGGAAAGTTTATGCCGCCGAAAATCACTTTGTCTGCGAACATTCATCCTACGTAACCAAAAGCGAACATCCGTGCGGTTTTCATGTGGCGCGTCTGTTGCTGGGCTTTCTGCTGTCGGACGACCACATGAAACAGTTACTGAATAACGGTAAAACGGAACTGATTGAAGGTTTTACGTCCAAACGCACCGGAAAACGTTTTTCGGCGTATCTGCTTTTAAAATCCAACGGCGGAATCGGCTTCGAATTTCCACCGAGAGAGAAAGCGGAGAAGAAGGGGAAGTAAGGCGTTATAGCAAATGATGCATTTTTACATACAGAGTGAGGGTGCTGAACGCAAATTGGGACGCAAAGGTCGTTAGCGGGAAAATAGGATTACAAACCATTTTACTCGGTTCTTTTTGGCTGTCGTTTCCCTCATTGTATCTGCAATTCTTGCACGGGAAGTCGGCGAACGGTTAATAAGGTTAGGAATCGCCGATAAATGCATGGCGATTTATTCTTGAAAATTTTCATTGAGAAGCTGTTAAAGATCCCTCAGTGTACACTGCATTTTAAGCGGTTCAGTCTCGGTATCAGAGGAATAACAATTGCGGTTTTGCTACCCACGATGGTCGTTATGTCCTACACGGTTATGCCGAGAGAATGAGTGAAAAGTAACCTGTCGGCAGCCGAGAAAGACAGTCGTCGTCGTAAACGGTATCTGCTTCTGCGGTATCGCCACGGGAATTGTGGAAGAAAATGGTGTTTCGGGGTGTTATCATGGGGCTGTTTGAAAAACGGTACTGCATCTGGGCAGCCGTCATTGTTCCGAGTTTCCTTTTTGGGTTATTGCATGTTTTTTCAAACGGAATCTTCAGCCCCCTTGAGAAGGCACAACTTGTTTTGGCGGGAACGGTTGCCGGCATTCTGTTTTCTTTAATCGAATATTATTATGACAGTTCTTGGAATTATACCCTGGTTCACGCTTTTTTGAATGCTTCCTTCATCGGCGGCATAATCCGTTTCGGCAGA
>JAFVCI010000048.1 GCA_017479315.1 Opitutales bacterium
CCTTAATCTCCGTACAATAGCCGGCGAGGGCTTCGTCGATGGCATTATCGACCAATTCGAAGACGCAATGATGCAACCCGCGCTCATGCGTATCGCCGATGTACATATCGGGACGCTTGCGAACGCCTTCCAATCCCTCCAGCTTTTGAATTTTCGATGCGTCGTATTTTTCCTGCACCTTTTCGGGCACCGACATCGCCTCTTCCAACGTCATCTGCGTTTCTTCCGTCCCCATGTTTGCCACTATTGTTGGTTAAATAAAGGGATTTTGCAAGGAAGGAAAATGCACGAAATATCCGAAATGACGGAAACAACCGCTCCGAAATTTCCGATTATACGAAAACGATCGTCACATCGTCATCTCTTCCGATACTCAATGCACTCCGATCATCAACACGGAAAGTTCTGCCGTTACTTATGAAACCTTAACAAATTTTCAACTTTATTCTTAAAAAAACAAACCCCGAATTCCGCCGAAAATCAATCGAAACAACTCCGACGCCCCCCTACACCGCCGTCAATTCCCGCGATTTTTCCTCCAAAAGCGCATCGATTTTCCTCACATAACGGTCGGTCAGGGTTTGAATTTCTTTTTCGAGCTTCTTGACGTCGTCCTCCGTGCAGGTACCGGCTTTTTTCATTTCCTTGACCTTTTCCAATGCGTCGCGACGGCAACCGCGCACGGAAACTTTTCCCTCTTCCGCCATACCGCCCGCGAGTTTCACCAGTTCCGCGCGACGCTCGCGGCTCAATTCCGGCAACGGACAATGGACGCTTTCTCCCATCACGGAAGCATTGATGCCTAAGTTCGCCAATAAGATGCCTTTTTCGATGGGTTTCAAATTCGCCTTATCCCACGGTTGCACGCGCAAGGTACGCGCATCGGGCGTGGTAATCGATGCAATATCCTTTAAACGCATCTTCGAACCGTACACCTCGACGAGTACGTTTTCGAGCATCTGCGGCGACGCCTTCCCCGTATGCAGGGTACCGAATTGCCGTTGCGTATGCTCGACCGACTGTTGCATGGCGGTTTCGGCAGGTTTCAGAATTGCGTTAAAATCCATCGCCCTTACTTTATGACGTTTGTCGGATAAAGGCAATGATGAACACACAACTTAACGGATGATTCCAACGGCAAAAAGCAGTCAAAAACGGCTGCCCAACGTGCTTTGTATTCGAAAAACATCCGCAAACCCGAATTTTTGATAAAAAAATCCGAAAATCGTCCGATATTTTTAATAAAATGGACAAAAGGCTCTTATGACCGATAACCGCATATCCTCACAAATCGGAAACGCAACCTCCGCAAAACTTGCCGGTCTCTTCCCTGCGGGAGGCGATGCTGCGTCCGTTTCCAAAAACGCCGTCGGGAACTTCTCCGAAAACGCCCTTGTGCAAAATCTCGGCAGGGCGGGCAACATCACGCACCTGAATGCCCGTCACGACGGTATCCAAAGAACGGTGAATGCCGTCGCACACGGAAAGTCCGTGTTTTCGCAGTCAAAGCTTATTCATCAAAGCACACCGCAACCGAAGAGCGACCCGATCTCGGTCGGTCTGGATGATGCCGCACTGAACCGTGTCATCGCATCGAAAGCCTGAAAATTCGCACGGAGGCATTTTAGGAGCACCGGGAAGCGTACCGAAGGAGAAAAAACATCATGCAAAGCTTTAACGTCAATAGTTCCGTACAGCCTTCAACCATTCATGTCGATAACAGCTTAAACACAAATACGCCTTCGAACGTTCGTGAAGCACAACACCTGCAATTTCCGAGTTCCGCTGAAAAACTGGGTGTCTCGCTTGCACAAAGCCTGGAGAACCTGGAGAAAACGCACTTCGTAAATCCGTTCAAAGGGTTCTTTGGGAAAGGTTTCGTGCATGCTTTTAAACAGTTAGCCGCTAACATAGCACAGAATTACAACGCTTTAAAAAACGGAAATGCAATAAAAGAACAGGTTTTTCGCGATTTAAATAGAAATGTTAAATCTTTTCTCGACGATAACGGCGACATAACTCCGGAATATTTTGCGGAAAACGTAGGGATAAGAGGGCAAAAAACGGTTTCCGATAAAAACAAAGAAATACAGCAATATGTCAAAGCATTTACAACATACCTGTCGAAAGACAGTGCGAAGACGGAAACCGATCAACTGCTTGATGAAAGCATACAAATGCTCAATCAGATAATCCAAAAGACAGACAAGTGTATCCAAAAGGGTCTGGAAACACAGCGTCTTACATCCCTTAATACGCAACTGGATAGCATTCAAGAGGCAATATCGAAGACGATTAACGATATTCAGTTGAACAGCGATATAAGAGATTTTGAATGGTACGAAAACTTGAAAGAATTACAAAAGAGCATTGAGGGCACAACCACGCCGACAGAGATGGAACAAAAATACAAAAATCTATGTTCGGCACGGGATGTTTGCCAAAATTTACAATGCCTGCAAACTCACTATGCGAAAAGTGCCAAGTGGTACATAGAGGACAGTAAAAAGATGTTAAAAAGCATGACGGGTGAGCTTGCAACGACACTCGATAACCATCTCGATTCAGTGTACACAAAGCAAATAAAAGAAGATAAGGATGTATCGGCTGCCGTTAAAGATATCGAAAACCGCATTAAGAACGGCTCACCAGATGAACAAAAAACCGCATTAAACCGTTTAAACACATTACGCCTTCAATACGGGGTGTTATCCGACGGTACGGAAGTGAAGGGATTGAAACCGTTTTTTAATGATTTGCAATCACGGTTGGAAGAAAAAATAAAAGAACATGTCTCGCGGAAACTCCAAGATACAAAAACGGCATTTCGAGACGTGGAAACGACATTTTCCGTTTACATACAAGACCTTGCAAAAATAAAAAGTCCGAAAAGCAAAGAACAGCTGTTGACCAAACATTACGAATCGCTTTTGCCTCAAATGGAACAAATCTTCAAAAATACCGCGGATAAGCTTTCCGACAACGAAATTGCAAAACACGATTGCCAAAACATTTACGATGTTGCCAAAAAGGAAATGCGAGACATGTACGTCAACGAGCTCAAAACAATCCGAAACAGCTGAAACACCTTCAAACCGTATGGATTGACGTTCGCCACGAGCCACATACCGACGCAAAGAATAGAGACAATACGTTCTCGGGAAACGACGACCAATCGTCACCCGGTACCGCCGCTTCGCATAACTTTCTTCACTCCCCCACCCGTGTCCCGAGCCCTTTCCCGTGCGCCGCTTCGTAAATCGCATTCGGTCGGTGAACATCAAAAACAAACAGCGGCATTTTCTGTTCGCGACACAATTCGAACGCACACCCGTCCATCACCGCATAATGGCCTTCGCACGCCTCTTCATACGTCAAATGTTCGAAACGCTTTGCATCCGAAAAACGCTTCGGATCTTTGTTAAAGATACCATCCACATCGGTTGCTTTTAACAAAAGATCGGCTTTTATTTCGCAGGCACGCAACGCCGCCGCGGTATCGGTTGAAAAGAACGCATGCCCCGTCCCGCCGGCAAACAAGACAATCGTTCCGTCCGACAACGCCTGCCGTGCACGTTGCAAATCGAAAGCTTCAATACTCCCGCCGCATAAGGCAGTGCCGAAAATCACCGCAGACAATTCAAATTTTTGGAAGCACGCCCGCAGAAACAACGCATTCAGGCACGTCGCCGTCATTCCGATTTCATCGGCAACGCAACGCTCCAAAATATAACCGTTCCGACCGCCACGGAAGATATTCCCGCCGCCGATCACGAGCGCGATTTGGAAACCTTCATCGTGCAGACGTTTCAGTTGATCGATGACGGTGTTAATTTTCCCAATGTCCCAAATGGAGGCCTCGTTTTTTAAAAATTCGCCGCTTAATTTGAGTAAAATGCATTTCATATCCGTTTAAAACAACTCCCGCAACCCCATCCGTCAAAAGCCAACCCAATCGAACACCACGTGCTCTCCACCGGTAACAACCTTATAACAGTCATTGTTCAAAAACCAAAGGCATCGAACCTGACACACCTCACGCCCACGCCCAAAAGTACCGCTCACGATGCGACAAATCAAGCGTCGATTGTGTCTTTGCGTAACCGAGCGTTTTTTCATACGCATGCAAAGCAGTATGTTGGGTACAACCTGTTTCCATCACCAAAAAACCGCCGCGCTTCAAATACTCGGGTGCCTTTGAAAGAATGTGTTTCAAGTCCGCCAAACCCTCTTCACCCGCCGTTAAAGCACCCTTCGGTTCGAAACAACGCACTTCCGGTTGTAACGATCGATATTCTTCTTCACTCACGTAAGGAGGATTGGAAATAATCACATCGAACGTCCCTTCGACATTTTCAAACCAATCGCTTTGTACAAAAGAAATGCGATCCCGAACATTATTTTCAATCGAATTCTTTTCAGCAACCGCCAATGCCTCCGCCGAACAATCGACCGCCGTGAGTTTGATACTCGGGAACAACGCCGCTAAAGCAATCGCAATCGCCCCGCTGCCCGTTCCGAGATCCAAAATTGCCAAACTCTTTTGTTCTCCACCCGCAATATCCGGCGAACTCGATGGTTCTTTGAAAAAATTTTCCGTCAGATATTGCTGCATTTGATACACCAACTCCTCCGTTTCGGGGCGCGGAACGAGCACGCGTTGATCGACGTGCAGTTTTTGACCGAAAAAATCAACCTCTCCGACGATATACTGCAACGGCTCCCGTTGCGCCCGACGCACGGACAATGCCCGCAACCGTTCCGTCTGTTCCGCGGTCAGCACTCGGTCAGGTGTTAAAAACAACTCCAGACGTTTGCAATGAAGCACAAACGACAACAGCCATTCGGCATCGGTGCTCGGATGCTCAACTCCGTGCCGTCCCAGGTATGCCGTCAACGACCACAACGCCTCCGCGACACGCATAGAAAAGAAAAGTCAGGTGCGGTAATCATCGGCGACGATCTCCGTCGTTCCCGCCGTCACACGCATCGCGATGGCACCGCGACATCAGCGGTACCACCTTTGACCATTACCCCACTGCACGACACCCGTTCCGTACGCCATCATCAACGACGTGTCACACCAAAAACACCCGCAACATTCAACCGAAGCACCTCGAAAACGGCTTGAAAACACATAAAACACCGCTTCGCAATGCCCGCAAACCACGCAACGCACAGAAACCGCAAAACGCCGTCTGTCACGCACGCTTCAAACGGTACGCCGGCACGAACTACGAAACAACCTTCTCGACCAAACCGGCTTTAATCGCTTTCACCGCCACCCAAACGCGACGCATCTGCCCGTTCGGAAGTTTAATCTTCACGCGTTGCAAGTTCGGCTTGAAAATGCGCGGCCACTTCTTCGTCACGTGCGTCCCGATACCGCCGCTCTTCTTCGATTGACCTTTCCGACTGATGCGCGAACCGATTACGCGCTTCTTCCCCGTGATAAAACAAATGCGTGCCATAGAATACTCCCGAGATACTGCTTTCACGGAACGGATTTTTATTCTTCACCGCAAGCTTTTTCGAAAAACGCGTTGCCTGCCAAAACCGACGCCGATACACGCTGTTTAAATCCTACCGTTAATTTCAACCACACTCGAAGCCTGTATCCC
>JAFVCI010000049.1 GCA_017479315.1 Opitutales bacterium
GCTGGTGCTGTTGGTCGGCGTCGGTGTTATCATCGGCTTCGGCTTTTGGAAGCACCTGCGAACGCTCAATTCCCACTTTGAGCTGATGTTCCTGGAGAGTTTTTCGGAGGAACTGGAAAACGAAAATGAAAAACGTCGCCGGGCGATGATTAAAATGGTCGAAACCAAACATCCGTGGGACGTTGAAATTCGACGGCTGACCGTTCCGCCGCATTCGCATTTGGCGGGCATTACGCTTATTGAAAGCGGCTTGGGGCAACAAACGCAAACCGTCCTTCTGGCGGTCGGACGCGACGGATTTTTCATCAACACCGTCCCGCCGGATTATACCTTTTTCCCGGGCGATGTCCTGCTGTTGTTGGGCAATAAAAATCAACTGGCAAAAGCGGCGCAGTGGGTTGCCGTTCCGGCAAAACAAACGTCGGAACGCAATCAGGGCTTTGATTTTGAGCAACTTGTTCTGACCGACCTCCATCCATTGCTGAACGAAACAATCGCCTCCGCCAATCTCCGCCAGCGTTACGGCGTCAACATCGTCGGCATTCAGCGCAAAGACGAACGCATCGAAAATTTATCCCCGAACGATATTTTCAAAGTCGGCGATTGCCTGCTGTTGGTGGGACATCGAAAAAATCTGGACGTTTTGAAAAACTTGGGAACGACAACCGCCTCCGCCTAGAGAGGGCACGAAGCATTAAAATCACCCGACGTATTTATCGGAACGAGGGACAAACTTTACCTTGTACACCGATTGTGCTTGGAACGCCGCACTGTACCCCAAGCACTCAAAACGGAAACAAGTACCTTGCGCTTCAATCCCATTCTTTCCGAAGCACCTCCGCCACTTCTTCCAGCATAACCTCGCGCGTCGTTTCATCCGCCAGACATTTCACCTGAACCGTCCCGCACGCAGACAGTTCCCGCGTGAAAATTAAAACATACCGCGGCTGTTCGGCATAAGCTTTTTTGAGCTGTTTGGAGAGCACCTTTGCTTCGCCGAACGGATACAGAACGGAGAAATTTTCATGCCGAAGCACCTGCGTACACCGTAATGCACAATCGCGTTCGGTCTCCTCAAAAACGCAAAAAACATCCGCCTCGCGTTTATACTCCGGCAGTAAATGATATTTATTCAACAGATCCGTCAGTGTCACGTCACCCGCCGCGAAACCGACTGCCGGCATCGGATGACGCGTTAACTTTTCAAATAATTGATCATACCGCCCGCCGCCTGCCAACGCGCGTCCTTGGTTTTCCGTCTCAAAAAGCTCAAACACAAACCCTGTGTAGTATGCCAACCCGCGCACAATCGTCAGGTCGACGGCAACAAACTTTTCGCATCCCAACGCCGACAATTCGTGCAGTAACTTCTCAAATTCGGACAAACGTTGTCGCAATGCTTCCGAAAGCTCCGCATCGGTTGCTTGTTGCGAAAAACAAGCCTCAATATCCCTTAACGTCTTGCAATGCCGAAGACATTCCGTCGCATCAAAAAAGGTCTGCGTTTGAACAGAAGAAGGCAATAATTATGCCAAATCCGCCTCGATGTCCTCCTTCGGACGCCGCTCCCACTTATCCAATTAACTTAAAATACCGCCGACAAGTGCCTCATCGGTAATCCCGAACGCCTTTAACCATAGTTGCCACAGTTGACGGTCGCTCAAACGCACATAAAAGTGTTCCTCCGTCAGTCCGAAATAACGCAAACTCTCCACCGCAAGCGCGATCAGTTCTGCTTCCGCCGACAAAGACGGTTCTCCGACAATATCCGCGTTAAATTGATAAAAAGACCGCAGGCGCCCCTTTTGCGGACGTTCGTAACGAAACTGTTCCGTGATATTGAATAACTTCGTCGGTTTTTTCAGGGTTGCCAGATTTTTTCCCAAAATACGCACCAGCGACGGTGTCATTTCGGGACGCAACGCCATCTTTCGCCCGCCCTTATCCTCAAACGCAAACAGCTGATTGACGATTTCTTCGCCGGATTTTTGAGTGAATAACTCCAGCGGTTCCGCAATCGGACCGTCGAATTCCTCAAAGCCGAACCGTCGCGCGACCGTCCGCCATCCGTGGAATAAAGCGTTGCGTTGCGCACAGGTCGAAGGTTCGAAATCGCGAAATCCGGGCAAGCTCTCCATACTTTATGGATAGCTGCGAGAAACACTTGCGACAAGTTTGAAATTTGGCGTAAAAGGAGACGACACCTTACCGTTTTCCCCAAAAAGCGGACAATCTTTTAACGTTTGTCGTCAAATCAACTTACTTCAACTGCCGCACCAAAACCGTCGGAACCGCCCCCTTACTCTTCCATATTGATGTGCTTAAATTCGCGAACGGTTTTGCGGTAGGCTTTTAATTTGTTGTACAACGTACGCGTCGTGATATTGAGTAACTTCGCCGTACGCGTACAGTTGCCGCGCGTCACTTTCAAAATGTGCAAAATATGCTGTTTTTCGACGTAATCCAAACTGACGGTCGAAACGACTTCGGGGTTCTTCAAATCTTCACTCCGAAGCGTTACGTCCGAAGCCGTCGAAATGTTCAAAACCGCCGGGGTGATATAAGGTGCGCCGTTCGACAGCAACACCGCGCGTTCAACCGTATTTTGAAGCTCGCGCACGTTACCCGGCCAGCGATGTTCCGTCAACAGCTGTTTGGCGTCGTCCGAAAAACCTTTCAATTTGGCGTCATATTTTTTCATGCAACGCTCCAGGAAAATTTCCGCCATCGGAATAATGTCGGTTTTGCGTTCCCGCAACGGCGGGATGTGGATCGGGAAAACGTTGAGGCGGTAATATAAATCTTCGCGAAACTTCCCTGCCTCCATCAACTTTTGCAGATTACGGTTGGTCGCCGCAATCAAACGCACATTCACATTAACGGTACGTGTACCGCCCACGCGCTCGAACGATTTTTCCTGCAACACCCGCAGGAGTTTCGGCTGTAAATGCGTCGGGATTTCCGCGATTTCATCCAAAAACAGCACACCGCCGTCCGCCAATTCGAACCGTCCCGGTCGGCGTGCGGTTGCGTTGGTAAAAGCACCTTTTTCGTGCCCGAAAAACTCGCTCTCCATCAGGTTTTCGGCAATCGCCGCGCAGTTGACCGCCAAAAACGGTTTATCGATCAGCCGGCTTTTGCGGAAAATTTCGCGCGCCACCACCTCTTTTCCCGTTCCGTTTTCGCCCGTAATCAACACCGTCGCCGCCGTCGTCGCCACCTTCCGAATGA
>JAFVCI010000050.1 GCA_017479315.1 Opitutales bacterium
CCGATCGCGCAAGTTCGCAGCGGAAGTGCCATTTTATTCGGCATGGTTAACTTTTTAAACGAATACCCGTTTTTGAAGAATTTGCATTTGTTGCCTACCATAACCATTCAGGCACCAATTGTACAAATCGAAACCTTGCATATCGGTGATCGCGTCAGTTATGGCGGATCATACGAGGCTAAAAGGGAGCGTAAGGTTGCCGTCGTTGCCATGGGATACAGTCACGGGCTTCCGAAAACGTTAAGTAACTGCGGCAGTATGTGGTTTTCGGACGGTAGTACCTGGTACGCGGCTCCGATCGTCGGAAAGATTTGTATGGATTTGACCGTTTGCGACGTTACCAATGTTCCGCAGGCGGCTTTGGAGCAAGGATGGGCGTCGCCGATTAACGAGCATTACACGATCAACGACATGTTGACGGATGCGAACCGTTCCCGAAGTGAAATTTCCTTGGGCTTTGCACGCATGGAATGGGTTTATAAGGAATAAGTGCCCATGTTTTGCTCCGTTTTGTATTCGGAAAGCGGGAATTGTGCGCCGAAAACGCATGTATTCTCTATTTTCGCTTGACGACACAACATTTTTTCGTATCCTGAAGGGAAGTGTTCTTTGACAGGGGGTGTTCCGGATTCGATTTTGCAGGCAACACAAAGGTTGCATGTCGGAGATGACGGTTGGCTTCGTTATCAATCCGTTGGAAAAATAAGTGAAAACAGCAATGTTATTCGCTTCCGTCGCCGCAAAGCGTGCAGGAAACTGCGTTTCCGCTTGGCTGCGTAGGAAAATCAAAACGAATTGTCGGATTGTACAATTCTGCGTTTTATACCGATGCCCGCTCGGGATAAAACGCCGGTTTGCGGGTATAGCAAACGATGTTGCGAACGTTTGCCGTAACTTTTTGCAACTTACGGAGCAACGCAGGTCTCTATGCCGTTGCTTCGGACATTCATGAGAGACTACGCATGTAGAAGCTTTCGCGGTGTTTGTAAAAGACGCGGGTTCAATTCCCGCCACCTCCACCAAAGAAATATAAAAGAAGGAGAAAAAGGTCGTTTGAACGAAGAGGGTTGATTTTTGAGAAGAAAAGTCAGGGGCGCGTGCTCCGTTGTCATTTCTTTCGGAATTTTGTAAGATATGAAATAAGAGTGGGATTTTGGGCGACCGAAGTGTTATTGTGGCATCATTTTTTATTCAGGATTTAAATCGTAAGAAGGATATCGGCGCGAATTGTTTATCGGTCAAATTTGGCGTGTTTTATTTTATTGTCGACGCCGGGATGGATCCGAAGACGCTCGGAAACGAAGCTCTGCCGTGTTTTTCGGCTTTGTCGCCGAACAGCGTGGATTTCATTCTCATAACCCATTGCCATTTGGATCATCTCGGTGCATTGCCGATTTTGTCAAAGCAACAACCGCAGGCGCAGGTGTTGGTCAGTCTCCCGACGAGTTTGCTGGCACCGCTGATGCTCAAAAATTCCGCCTCGGTCATGACGCGACAGAAGGAAGAAAAGGATGTACCCGAGTATCCGCTGTTCGATAAGGAAGATATTGCGGCGTTGCAAAAGAAGTTTTTCGTTCTGAAAACCCGGAAAACCTACTGCCTCGAAAAAGACGGGCAGACGGCGAAAGTCACCATCTATACCGCCGGGCATGTTTTGGGAGCCGTCAGCGTGTTGATTGAATACGAAGGGCGTCGGTTATTTATTACGGGCGACATTTTATTTTCCGACCAAAATTCCCTGCGCGGTGCACAAATTCCGCAGTTCGGCAATCCCGATGTGTTGCTTTTGGAAACCACTCGCGGTGACACCGAACGTACGGCGTTGCGTCGCGACGAAGAAACGCGGTTGCTGGGCATTATTCGCAAAACGATCAAACGCGGCGGCATTTGTCTTATTCCCGCGTTCGCCCTTGGGCGCATTCAGGAACTGCTGGTGCTGTTTTATCATGCCAAGAAAGCAAATAAATTGCCCGACTGTCCGATTTACTGCTCGGGGCTCGGCATGTCGCTCGTCAGCGCGTTTGACAAAATGGGTCGAAAGTTACCCGATGTTCATTTCAGCCGACAAATTCTCAAACAGCTGAATGTCAAACAGTTGCGAAAGCGAACCATCGATCCGAAAACGACGAAACTGAACGTACCGGCGATTTATTTGCTGAGCAGCGGCATGCTGGCGGAACACACGCCGGCGTACAACATTGCGGCATGTCTGCTGAAAGATAACAAAAATACCGTTTGTTTTGTCGGTTACTGCGATGAAGATACGCCCGGCGGACGTTTGCAACGGGTAGAGCCGAACGGGAATTTTACGTTTGAGGATTTAAATTACACGACGCCCGTGCGTGCCAAAATTGAACGTTTTGACCTGAGCGGGCACGCCGATCGGGATGATTTGTATCAATTCGTTCTGGCGCAACAGCCGAAAATCGTTGTTTTAACGCACGGCGACGCGAATGCGCGGCAATGGTTTTTTGAGAAATTTTCCGCACATAAAAGCGAGTTTTCCGTTATCGATCCCGATGTCGGGAAGATTTGCGAACTTTAGGTGTCGCGAAGGAAATCTCACGCAACGATGAACAGATATATGTGCAATTTTATCGGGAAAGGAGTTTTTTTGAAGAGGGGAAGGAGAACAGTCGCAGGTTAAAGGTTTTACGGTAAAGTAAGTTCGCGGAAATCGAAGCAACCGCCTGCGAGATTGTAAAAACGCAACAAAAGATTGATAAGAGAGCAAAATATCCAAAATCATGAACCGGAAAGTACAATTTTTTTCGCATCAAACACAACAAGTCTCTGCGTGCAACGGCACGACAGCGTATTTGTCGTTGACGCCCATCGGGTACCGAAGGAGGTTATTCGGCGGTATTATAAACGTATGAAGACCGCTTCTTCGGAAAGTTTTTGCCTGACGCGTTACAAACCCGGTTCCCTGCGCGAGTTATGGACGATCGTTTGGCCGCTGATGCTTTCGGGCATGTCGGGAACGATCATGGTTTTCACCGACCGTTCCATTTTGGCGAGCTATTCTTCGGAAGCCTTTAACGCCTGCTCCGCCGCACAACCGTGGTTCTGGACGTTCGATGGTGCGTTGATGGCATTGATTGCCTGCGCCGAAGTCATTATCGGGCGGTTGAACGGCGCACAACGGTATAAAGAAATCGGTCCCGCCGTTTGGCAAATGGTGACACTGGCGTTTGCGACGTACCTTGTTTTAATCCCCGTTGCCTTAAATGCGCATTATTTGTTGGCGGATACCATCGAAACACTCGGCGAACCGTACTTGCGCATGCTTTTGATGACGCTTCCGTTCGAATTTGCCGGCTTCGGTGCCATTGGTGCCTTTTTCGTCGGGCGCGGCGACACGCGAAAAATTCCGATGGTGGTTATGACCTCCTGCGTTTTAAACATCATTCTCGACTATTGGTTCGTTTTCGGCGGTCTCGGCGTACCGAGCCTGGGAATTCGCGGGGCGGCACTGGGAACGAATGTCTCCGCGGTTTTTTCGTTTTTCGTATTTTTGGTGCTGTTTTTGCGCAAAAAATACCGTTCGCATTATGCCGTTCACACGTATCGCTGGTCGTGGGATGTGGTACATCAGTGTTTGAAGATTGGTTTTCCGAGTACCGTTGCCTATTCCTTTTCCAACAGCGGCTGGGCATTGGCGTATCAATTTTTCGCTCTTAATCTCATCCCCGAACACTACAAAGCTTACTGCGTGGCGTTCTCGATTTATAATCTGATGTTTTGCGTTACCGACGGTCTCGGAAAGGCCACGGGAACACTTTGTGCAAACTTTCTCGGTGCGAACCAACGCCTTTATCTCTCTTCCGTTCTCCGGCAAGGCGTGCGTTTGATTGCGATGTTCGTCGTCGGATTTATTATCTTTTTATTATTGTTTGCACAACCGCTGATCGGCTTTTTGGGCTCGAAGGAGTTTGCCTCCAATACCGTCTTTTTTAACCAAACCAACCTTTTCCTGACGTGGTACGTCGGTGTTTTTGCCTGCGACGCCCTGCGTTATTGCGTCAACGGTTTCCTGTTTTCCCTGCTCAAAGCAAAAGTGATTTTGACCGCGAACGTTATCCTCTATTGGGGCGTTTGCCTCATTCCGACGTACCTGACGGTAACCTATTGGCATTGGAATCCCGTCATTTATGCCCAAATGCTGGTGCTGAACCAGGTTATCGCCTTGGTCGGCTTTTACGTTTGGTATAAACGCGGCACTTGGAAGCAGGGGTAAAAGTATTTTATCGTTGTTAATTGCAAATCGGGTTGAAGGTGTGGGTTGTGTTTCCGGTTCCTCGGTTTTTCCTTTGGGCTTTCAATCTTTTACGTCATTGACCGAAAGCTGTATTCTGCGTAGCATGGAAGATGGTTCCATGGAACGGCGGAACAAAATCAATTCTTTCGGCAAAAGAGTACTCGCGAGCTTCATGCTTTTGTTTCTCGGCGGATGTGCTTCCGTCCCTTCAAAAGATGTTGCGTTAAAAACCGCTTCCGATCCTGAGCACGTTTGGAAACCGACGAATATTGCGGTTCAAACAACAACGGAACACACGGAATTGCCGATATTCGAACCCGAAGCCCCTTATTCGCTTCCGAAACTGCTTGAACTGGGTTTGTCGAAAAATCCGCAAACGCGCGTTGCCTGGTGGAGTGCACAAAAAGCGTTATCTTCGGCGGAACGCGCAAAGGCTCCTTTTTTTCCGTCCGCAACGGCAACTTTGAGCGGCACGCGAACGCGCACGGGAGATCTTGGGGGACAAAAGGGTTCAACAACGGACACATGGGGTCCCGGGCTGACGGTCGTATACAAACTGTTTCAATTCGGTGCCGATAAAGCCAATGCCGAAAGTGCGGCTTTTGCGCTTGCCGCCGCGAATTATCAATTTAATTACGCCCTGCAAACGGCGGTGTTTGCCATTCAGAAGAGTTATTATCAATATGCCGCCGCCGTGACGGCGATTGAAGCGCGCAAAAGCAGTCTGGAGGATGCTGAAAATTCATTGAAGGAAGCTGAAAGCCGCATGCAAAACGGACTCGGGCGTACACAAGCCGTTCTGTTGGCAAAGGCGGAAAAATTACAGGCGGAGTATGAATTGATTGCCGCCGAAGCCGCTTTGGAGCAATGTCGCGCGGAGTTGGCGCTGGCGGTCGGTGTGCCGGTTTCGAAAGAATTCCAAATCGAGGTTACCTTCAACGATTTCGAACCGCTCGCCAAAGAGGTTACAACCCTGCTTGAAGGCGCCTTGAAAAACCGCGCGGATATTTTGGCGCAGGAAGCCGCCGTTGAGGCATCCGAAAAATCACATTTCGCTTCGGAACGTTCCCGTTACCCTTCGATCGAACTCAGCGGCGGGCTGAACCGTCTGCATCACAATACGCCGAGTGCGCCCCGTTGGCAGAACAATTACAATGTCGGCATCGGGCTTTCGTGGAATTTTTTTGACGGCTTCGACAGGCAATATAAGGCGTTGGAACAGTATGCCGAGTTAAAAAAACAGCGGTTTGCGCTGCGGCAACA
>JAFVCI010000051.1 GCA_017479315.1 Opitutales bacterium
GACGGACGAATGCAAAGGTACTTATTTGACCTGTTTCGAGTCGTTGAAGATCTTCGGGAAGCGCACTTTTAACTCGGATACAACCTTCGGCGGGCAACGGAAGGTTTCCGAAAAAACCAATTCTTCGCAACGTTTCGACTGCACCAGAGATTGATGCAGCTCCGCATAATCCCGAACATCCGCCCGAGTGCCGTAAATTGATTGTTGCGGATCGCCGACCATCGAAAAGCGATTATGCGGATGCAGGGCAATCAACGTTTGCAGAAAGCGAAATTGCGCGCGATCGGTGTCCTGCGCTTCGTCCAGGAGAATATACAGCGGTTTCTTTTGATAAAACGTCTTTATTTCATCGGTTTCCAAAATGCGTTGCGCAAACACAATACAATCATCATACGTGAAATAACCGTATTCGCGCCGAAATTCGGCATAACGTTGTTGCAACAACCGACCGCACGCCGTTGCCTCCGCATGTAATTGCCGATAAAACGGGCGAAAGGTTTCGTGGAAAATATCCGTAAATTCCTTTCCGCCTTTTTCGCACGCGGGCAATTCCAACGGTCGTTGCGTGTTTTGATAAACGGATAACCATTGTCGAAGGACTTTCGTCGTTGCCTCGATATTTTTAAGTACCCGCGGATCTTTTCGTTTCGGTTGATAAGCGAAAATTTCCGACGTCTTCAAGACGCAACCGCCTTCGTTCGTTATGTCGTCCGTATCATCGGTTGCCGACCCATCGCCCTTTGCGACATCCAAGAGTTCATCGACATCCAAAAAACGAAACAAATTTTGAAAACGCGCAAAATCGGGTTCTTCCAAATTTAAAGACGCCAAAAACCGTTCCCTTACCTCGGTATCGTCTTTTAACAATTCATAGGGCGTTTCTTCGAATTTTTGGATCAGTTGCCAGCAAAAGGAGTGGATGGTCCCGAAAAAACTCTGGTTTAGCAGCGTACGAACAACATCATCGCCACGGTACAACCGTTCATACACGCGTTGTTTGAGAGAATTGGCGGCTTTTTTGGTATAAGTGATGACCACCAATCCCGGCAAACGCCGCGGTTGACGTTCCGCCAGGGTTGCAATGCGCTCGACCAGCGCATGTGTCTTCCCGACACCCGCCGGAGCGGTTACCGAAAAATCTCTCTCAATCTCATCCCGAAACCGCCGCCGCGCTTCCGCATCCGAAGGAGTTGAAAAGGGCAACGCCACACGCTGTTCTCTCACATAATCGCAACACTCGTAAATATAAAAGCGTAACAACCGACAACCGCATCACCATCCGTGTACGGAAATAAACGAAAAATCGCCTTCACAGACGCCCGCTTACTTCGAAAAGTACCCTTTCAAACCGTCCGCGTCGGGCTTCATGGCGGCATTGCCTTTGTGCCAATCAATGGGGCAAACTTCGCCGTATTGCTCGAAATGTTGCAGAGCGTCAATCATGCGCAACGTCTCCTGTACCGAACGCCCCAGAGGCATATTGTTGACGACTTGATGTTGGACAATGCCCCTTTTATCGATCAGAAACAATCCGCGATACGCCACCAACGTACCGCCTTCTTGGCACTCTCCGTCGGCATCGAAATGGCAGGTCTTCAATTCTCCGTCTTCAATGTAATACGTTCCCGAGAGCACACCGTAACGCGCCGCGATAGTTTTATTCACGTCTGAAACCATCGGGAAGATGATGCCTTTTACGCCGCCCTGCGCCTTCGGCTGTTGCAACCACGCATAGTGGCTCTCGACGGTATCCGTCGAACAGGCAATCACGTGCGTATTGCGTTTGTCGAACTCCGACATGGCATCTTGGAACGCGTGCAATTCGGTCGGACAAACAAAGGTGAAATCTTTCGGGTAGAAAAAGAGCACAATGTACTTCCGCCCCAGGTACTTCGAAAGGGAGAAGTCCTCAACAACCTCCGTACCTTCCAACACAGCGGGAGCCGTAAAGCACGGCGCTTTTCGTCCGACCAAAGACGTCGGTGCGCTCATCTCGCAACAGCAACCGCAGTCGCAACAGTTACACTCGCAGTTGTCGCCGCAACCGCACGCTTTGTTTTTTTCACAATTTACCTCTTCCATGATGTTTATGTTTTAAAAATTCAATTTCAAAGGCAAGTTTTCTCAGAACTCCTCCGCATCATCATTCTCGAAAGCTTTCCGTGACGACGGTTGCGGCGTTGTATCCAATTCCAACGTATTCGCCATCGGCACCACCAACACGGGCACTTTTGTCTTTAACGACAACTTTTGCTCCTTAAAGATCCGCGACGGAACGTACTCACACAATTCGCCGAGCGTCTCCACCGGATGCTTTCGCCCTTTTTTGCTTAAATTAAATGACTTGGCGGTTTTGAGTAACTTTTCCGACACTGACGTCATATCATCCTCCTCCGGCAACTGCAACACCCAACCGACCATTTCTTTGTCCGTCAATAAACCTTCGTTGTCGGCGACGACGATAATAAATTGTTTCTTCTCGGGCGCCGCCTTCGGTTCGCCGTCCTCCGACGCGGCATCCGCCACCGCCGACTGCAATTCACCCAAAATCTCGCTTACGACGGAGCTTTCCAAATCCGCGCGCTTCAAAATGCGCTTCACCACCTCCAAATCAATCTTCGCCATCGCCTTATTCTCAAAGAAACAAAAGCACACCGCCGCCGCAATGATTTTCATGAAAAACATCGCTTGTTTTTGGCGCAAAAAAAATAATTAAATTTTTTGATAAAATTTTTAAATCCGACCGATATACGAAGTAACGTCGAAGGTCATCCGAACAACGGAGGAGTTCCGTTTGGCGGATAACATTCGAGAGAAATAGAAAAACATTATGTCCATCCATTCCACCTCCAACAATCCCATACGGTTATCCGGCAATAACGCACTGACGCAGGAAGGTGCACAAAATATTTCGAAAGCTTTGACACCTTTCGCACATGATCACGGAGTTTCAAAATCTATTTCCAAGCTTGATACCATACAACCCAAAACCGTCAAATCTATCGAAACGTCAAGTGCCAAAGCATTTTTCAGTTCACTGGCAGATGCAATCTGCGATATTTGCCACAACATCGTAGCATTCTGCTCTCAATCCGATGAAACAATTCTCAGCATCGGGAAACCTGTGATGAACATGGTACAACAGCTCAGAGAAAACAGCAGCCAAATAAAAAATGCCCTCAAAAATAACACCGAACACGCGAAAATGCTTCGAGAAGGGAGAAAAAACATTAAAAACGCAATCAGTACCCTACAAGGAAAATTGAATAATGACAACAAACATGATTTCAATTTAGCGGGAGACGGCAGGAAGGCGTTGCTGGAAACGCTCGCCGCTCTTTACGAAGCACGGATTCTTCTTTCGTACGGAATCAAAGATGAAACGGAAAATGCGATTGATGATCTTAAAAGCTTCATGCAAAGCTTCAAGAATAACGTACGTGATGGTGCAAAGGTATTTCAAAATGATTTGAAAATATTTCAAGACAATTTGAAAACTCGCATTGCACAAGAAATAAAATCGTTTCAGGAAGTCGGCAAAGAACTTAAAGAAGACGCAAAACAGTTTTTTAATGATTTTGGGAAATGGATTTCGGAAAACGTAGATGAGGCAAAAAATCTGTTTTCTGGGAAATAGCCTCATGTAAAATCCGCTCTCTTTGTTTCCGGCTTCGGGCATGCTCCTTGTCCACCCAACCCCTTCCCGCCTTTGATCCGGCGCCAAACGATTAACCAAAAGACTTTCATTTTAAACTGATGCGCCGCCACTATGGGCGGCGCGAAAGTCTAATCATCCGCCATGCCCCTTGAACTTCAAACACTTACGACCGTCGATCCGTCATCCGCAGGCATTGAACAAACGCAAAATACCAACAAAATTTCCGTTCCCGAACAACCGTGCACCAAGCTCGGAACGATGGTTAAAAACGGAACGGACAGCGTCGGCACGCTGCTGTCGGACGCAACCGCCGGCGTAAAAAATCGCTCCGTTGAATCCCGACTCGACCGCTTCCTGGATAAATGCGCAAAATTTTTCCAAAGGATCGGATCTCTCCTGAACCTTTGCGATTCGCCGGAAATTCAAGCCGCCCGCAAAAACGCCAAAGCGATTAAATTGGAAACGGAAGGGCTGTTGCGTTGCTTTCGGAATGAAAATACGGAAATCGAAGGGCAGGTACAACTTCTGCAATCTCATCTGAAAGACAACGGAAAGCGATTGGGAACAACGGAAACACTGATACTCAAAAATAAGATTGCCGAAAACGGAGAAGTCATCAGTATGTGCGAAACACATATTGACGAACTGCAAGCCAAACTTAAGAAAACCACAGATGTCGATTGTCGATTACACCTGATGAAAGCAGCAAAGAATTTGGCAAAGCTTGCAACGGAAACGTATCGATTGTCGCTGGAAATCATGAAACTGCTATCCCGCGCAGGC
>JAFVCI010000052.1 GCA_017479315.1 Opitutales bacterium
CCTGACGGCTTCCACAACCACACGATTGACGTTCGGATTGAGCCCGATGCGTTCCTGTAAAATGCGGTTAAAATCACTTTCGCCTTTGCACTTGATCGAAACGTACTGCCCTTCGATAAAATCCTTCCGCGGGCACCGCGCTAACGACTTCAAACCCAAATCCTTGACTTCCAAAATCTCCGCGCCCATCTCCTTAATCACCGACTTGATTTGATCTAATAACGCCTCGATCGGCTCCTGCCATTTCCGCGTGTCCAAAATGAACGTCGCCTCGTACTCCCTCGCCTGTTTCTTCTGCTCTTTCGTCATCGTCGTGCACCAGCGCTATGCGCAAGTACTAATCGTATTCAGCGCCTTCTCAATGCCCTTGTCAATGATGATTGCGATGTTTTTTTCAAAAACGGCCGCTTTCAAAGCCTTCCATCCGATACTTTTCTGGTGCCGAAGGGGGGACTTGAACCCCCATGCCGTGAAGCACATGAACCTGAATCATGCGTGTCTGCCAATTTCACCACTTCGGCGCATCGATATCAAAAACACCATCGTCCCTCTGGTGGAGTCGATCAGATTCGAACTGACGACCCCCACAACGCCATTGTGGTGCTCTACCAACTGAGCTACGACCCCGCACCGAGACAGCTTCATCGCACGGAGCGAAAGAAGGATTGTCAATCTCATAACGCACAAAAATGCATTTGCGTCCTTCGAAAAACAGCTTCTGTACACGTTCGTTTTAAGGTTTTTCAAAGCCCGCGAACCGTGCGGTGCCGTTCAACAACATTCAACTCCGTAAATATCCTTTGTGTACTTTACATTCACGCTCCGAACCCCCTGTTTTTTTTATTAAAAACGCCTCTTAAACACAGCGCACATGGAGCATTTTTTCGTTTTTCATAAAAAAATAAATATAAAAAAAACCTTGCACTCGGCAAAAAATTCCCATAGGTTCGAATCGTGTTTATGAAAAAAGTTCTCAACATCTCAACGGTACAACAGGCATTGAGGCGTTTGCCCATTGCCTTTCTTATTGCGGGAAGCGGGTTTCTGCCAAACGCATCGGCGGTGCGGTACACGATCGATTTTCAGGGGAAGGCTGTCGATCCGCAGAAATGCGAATGTTTTTTCAAATTATTAGGTGATTACAAGTATTACAGTCCCAAAGATTACTGGAGCAGGTTTAATTCGGAAAATTGTAAATTATCCATAGAAAATAAAGAAGAGGATGATTCATACGATGTTGTTTTTAAAAACGGATCTATCACCAAAGAGGAGTCGCAGAAATTCCCGGAAGCCAATGTCGATTCCCTCACATTTGATGGCTGCAAGGGCGAGTTAGACTTGAGTGAAATTTTTCAACGCTCTGTGGGTAAGATTTTAATGGAGAAATGTAATTTTACCATCGCCGAAAACTGTTTTAAATACACGGAAAATTTTGAACCTAACAATTCCAAATTACTCTTGGAGAACGGGCTTTTCAGTATTCCTGACGAAATAGAAGATTGGAACGGAAACGCTCGTATTATACTCCCTAAAAGGGCTGAATTTGCCAACAATACGACATTGGAAGCTCCGTTATCGATACCTTTCAAGGCTGCAGTTAGCGTGTTACAACACGGTCTGTGCACACTGGGATACTACTATGGTCATATCGAATTTGAGGAATTTTCGTTAATCCGAACAGAAAACGAAAAGTTGCGCAAAGAGTTGGAATCAGTTCGTGAAGAACACAAAGCGGAAATTGAAAAGCTTCAGAGAAATTTGGATAAAGAGAAAGATAAGAGAATTTCTGGTGTAAATAGTTTACAGGCGCAGATAAAAGATGCTCAGAAGGCCTGTAAGAAAACAAAAGAAGAATTAAAAGAAAAGAACTCAAAGGTGGCAACATTGCTGCAAGCGTTATCCGTGGCTCAAAACGAATTTGAAACAGCGAAGTTTGAAAAAGAGAAGTGTGAAAAAACAAATGCAGCCTTAAAAGAAAAAATTCGCAACTTTGAAATAAAGTGTAAATTACTTGAATCGAGTAAAAAGAATTTGGGTTTTCAGATGAAGGAATTACAGGCGTCAAATTCGGAATTGAAGAAAGCAAACGAGAACCTTGGGAAGGAGAATGATGAGTTAAAAGAAGAAATCAGCCGTCGGTTGGAGACTATTCAATTAGCGGAAGAAGCAGTAAAAAGAAATAAAGAACTGACAAAAGCGAACGAAAAATTAAGAGACGCTAAAGAGGAAGCAAATAATACGGTTAAGAAGTTAAACAAAGACATAAAAACATTGAAAAAATATTGCAAGATCACAACCGAGTGGGCAGATTACAATGTTTCGTTAATAGGTGATATGAAAAAACTTGGAACCATAGGTAATGTAAAGGTGTTTTTAAATGAAGCAGGTTATTGGAAGAAACAACAAGAAACCAAAGAGAAGCTTGAAGGGAATGAAGACAGCAAAAATTTAAAAACAAAGAAAGGTAAATGGTTGGAATTTGATCCGATATCATTCATCAATAATACCGAACTAAACGAGAGTAAAGAAGAAGAGGAAGAGAAGGAAGAGCCGAAAAAGGAAAGCAAAGATTATTTCGAAATCAGAACAGACAACTTCAAAGAGGATTATTTTGATGAGAAGGAAAATTTTCAAAATCAAGAGAAAATGATTATTGGAGGTTCAAAGAAAATAAACGAGAGAGGAAACCAAAGAAATTACAGAGGAAGGTATCAAAACAATTTTCAAAGAGGGCGCGGGAAAATGATGGTTCATAAACCGAGAGGCAGGGGAAGACCTCAATATGATCCCAATTATTATCAAAAGTAATTATTGACACTTTTGGCATTTTTCCATGCAATAGGTTTGTTTGGTGGTTGTAGCGCAATTGGTCAGAGCATCGGGGTGTGGTTCCGAGGGTTGCCGGTTCGAGTCCGGTCTACCACCCCAGGGAAGGCAACTGAATGTTGGTTCGGGATGGGTTTCATCGGATGTGAGATTGTTTGTCTTCTGAAAGCGGGCTCACTCCGCAGGAATGGCAGAATGGTTTTAAAATACCCCTTACAGTGCGGCGCATTGTGTGGTTTTTAATCTTCAATTTTAACGGTTTTTAAGTGCGATTTTTCTCCTGATATAATACGTACCTTGCTCTTGGACGTATGAAAATAATCCGCCAGAACTTCCCTCAGTTGTTCGTTTGCTTTTCCTTCCAATGCCGGGCGCGTGAGTTTTACCTTGAACGAACCGTCTGCCTGCGGAAGGGTTTCGCATTTTGAGGCACGCGCAATAACTTTAACGGTTACAATCGGCATCTTTGTAAAAACATTTTTTCGAAAATTCAGACATCATTCAATCGCCCGCATCCGTCGATTACAACCCGCTTCGCTGTTCCGAATACCGCATTCAAACAAAGACATCCTAATAAAAATCAACTTTCGCACTTCATCACGCAGGCATTTGATCAAAACATTCCGCCTTTCGCAACTGCTCCAAAACAGCGCGATTGGTTTCGTTTTTGAAAAACGCCGCAATCCCCTGCGCCGTTCGTTCTCCGATTAACGGCACCGATTGCAGAGCTTCCGCGGAAGCCGTTTGCAACGCCTCCATGGTTTGGAATGTTTCCGCCAATCGCTTCGCCGCTTCGAGACCGACATTCGGAAGGCTCAACCCGTAAATCCAACGCCACAGCGGTTGTGTTTTGGCGCGTTCAATCGCTGTCAAAATACCATCAACCGCCGTTTCGCCAAAACCTTCCGTTGCAATCCACCGCTCCCGAAAACGCCACAGTTGAAATACATCCGCCACGGTACGCACCCAACCGTTGTGCACCAGAAAATCGACCAACTTTGCGCCCATTCCGCCAATATCCAAAGCTTCCTTGGAGGCAAAATGAATAATTTTCAGACGCGTTTGCGCCGAACAGGCAATGGACGGACAACGCAGAATGGCTTCCCCTTCCAAACGTATTAACTTTGCACCGCACGCCGGACACGCCGTCGGCGGAACAATCGGACACGTACCGTTGCGCCGCGCCGTATTCACGCGCACGATGGCGGGGATCACCTCGCCGGCTTTTTGCAACACCACCCAATCGCCGATTTGCAAACCAAGGCGGTCGATTTCGTTAAAATTATGCAACGTCGCCCTTGAAATGCGGGAACCGCACAGCTCAACGGGCGTTAATTCCGCCACCGGCGTAATCGCTCCCGTGCGTCCGACCTGAAACGTTACGCCCGTTACCTGCGTTTCGACGGACTCGGGTTCGAATTTGTACGCAATCGCCCAATGGGGAAATTTCGCTGTTGCTCCGAGTTGTAATTGTTGCCGTCGGTCATTCACCTTCAGCACAACGCCGTCGGTTACAAAAGGAAAAGGATGCTCCTTTGCATGAAACGCTTCGATGAACGCCCACGCTTCTTCCGCCGTTTCGGCAATGTCAATCGTCGGAAACGAAGGAAAACCGTTCGCTTTTAACCACCGACGCACGGCTTCCTGTGTCGAAAAATCGCCATCAATTTTCCCGATACCGTGCGCCACAAACCGCAACCGCCGCCGTTTTACTTCCTCGACATCCAACAACTTAACACTTCCCGACGCTAAATTGCGCGTGTTGGAAAAAAGCGGTTGCCCCAAACGCTCCTGTTCGGCATTTAAAGCTTCAAAATCTTCACGCGTCACGTAAATTTCCCCGCGCACCTCCGTAATCGACGGAATCGATGCATGCGAAGGTTTTGCTTCATTTGAAACACTGCTTTCATTCGAAAACTCTTGCGCGTACGACAACACATGCGGAATGTCGGCAATCGTTTGAACCGCCGCCGTTACATCTTCCCCCGCCCGACCGTCCCCGCGCGTTAAAGCCCGCACCCAACGACCGTTTTCGTAAATTAAACTGATCGCCATACCGTCCACTTTCGGTTCCAGTAAATACGCGCAACCGCCGTTGCACGCCTCCCGCGTTCGACGATCAAATTCAAACAATTCCTCTTTGGAATAAGTATTGGACAAACTCAACATCGGACTCAAATGCGGAACGGACACCGCGCCGTTTCGCAAATCGCTCCCGACCTTCATCGCCTGCTCTAACTGCGGAAATTTTTTATAAATCGCCTTTACTTCCGCCTGCAGGCAATCGTATTCGAAATCACTGATTTCGGGCGCGTTCTCCTTGTAATACAAACGATCCGCACGCGCAATTTCCGTCAACAACGTCGGTAAACGCCTGCGTGCTTTTTCAACCGACTCCGCCATAAGAAGAAAAAGTAAGAAGCTAATTGAAGGGTGGAATTTTTAACGTTTTTTTGCAAGCTTGCACCGAAAAAACGCTATTTATAAGAAAAAACACCCAAAAAATTTGGACTCGGTATGTTTTTTTAAATCACCCTACCCTGGCACTTTATACCTAAAAAAGCTTCCCAATCCACCACTCGAAAACATTTGAAACGCCTGTGAACCATGGCACAAACCATCCTACAAGCTAAAACCGCCTTCACATGGCACCCCGTAGGGGAATCGAACCCCTGTCGCCGGAATGAGAATCCGGTGTCCTGACCGCTAGACGAACAGGGCAAATGACGAGTTTATTGGAAGTGGAAAAATGAAGGAAGGCAAGCTTTTTATGTACTTATCCTGCCCGATCGGAAAGTACATATGTATGTATTTCACAAAAACCTTGACCAATGTAGTCCCATTTTATGGTCTTGGAACGTGGAGTTAAAAAGATGAGTTTGGAACGTACACTGGTGATTGTGAAGCCCGACGGGATGCAAAAGAACCTGACGGGTATTATTCTGCAGCGCTTTACGGAGGCGGGCATGCGACCGATTGCTTCAAAAATGATGCAGTTGACGGAAGCGATTTTGCGCGATCATTACGATTTTCTCACCGACAAACCGTTTTTTCCGGATATTTTGTCCTACATGCAACAATGTCCCGTGATGCTGTGGGTGTTGGAAGGCGTAAATGCAATTACCAAAGTGCGTGAATTGCTCGGACCGACAGATTCCAAGTTGGCGCCAAAAGGAACTATCCGCGGCGATTTCGGAGTGGATAAATCCACGAACGTGGTTCATGCATCCGACAGTCCTGATTCGGCGAAAAAGGAGATTGCGCGGTTCTTTAAAAAAGAAGAGGTTTTTGGGTAGCGTATTCCATGTGAGCCGCCGAGCTCGAAGGAGAATGGTTGTTGGCTTATAGGAATTGGAGTTTGTGTTTGAAGCAGTGAGGAGCTTGTCGTTTTTAATGCGAGAACGGTGCTGACCGCTTCAGGCGTATTCTCGGTGAAAAGCACTTTGTTTTTTAAAACACTTTAAAGTTATAAAGGATGGTTTGTTCCCTTTCATAATTCATTGCTGTAATTTTTTTCAGGGTACATTAAGCAAATAAATCTGAAATTACGCACGAAATTTTCGTTATAGGACAAATTTTTCACTCGCCATACTTTATAACGCAAACCAACTTTGTACATCCGCCTGTAATTTCAGCACCTGCCAACCGCGCGGTGCCAATTGACGTCCTTGCGGGGTTCGTTGCAAATAACCTTCCTGGATGAGAAACGGTTCGTGTACTTCGGACAAAGTATCGGCTTCTTCGCCTACCGCAATCGCCAATGTATGCAGACCCGTCGGTTTTCCCTGAAATTGATGTGCTAAAACAAACAAAATGCGTTTGTCCAGTTCATCCAGACCGTTTTCGTCAATATCCAACACCGCCAATGCTTGACGCGCCACATCCCGAGAGATAATTTTTTCGCCTTTTTGTTGCGCAAAATCACGGGTGAAAGCGATTAAATTGTTCGCAATGCGCGGTGTTCCGCGAGAACGCGACGCGATTTCCGATGCGCCTCCTTCGTCCATTGCTATATCCAGCAGTGCCGCCGAACGAAGCACAATCGAACGCAAATCCTCTTTTGTATAGTAATGGAGCCGAGTTTGAAGCGTAAAACGCGACCGCAACGGCGCCGAGAGCAATCCGCTGCGCGTAGTGGCACCGAGCAATGTAAATTTCGGTAAGCTTAAACGCACACTGCGGGCGTTCGGTCCCTGATCGATCATGACATCGATGCAAAAATCCTCCATCGCCGAAAACAAATACTCCTCAACCGTCTTCGGCAATCGATGCATTTCATCGATGAACAGAATATCATTCTCTGCCAAATTCGTCAGCAAGCCTGCCAAATCCGCGGCTTTTTCAATGACGGGTCCGGAGGTTACATGCACCTGCACACCCATTTCGTGCCCCAAAATGTGTGCCAGCGTTGTTTTTCCTAACCCGGGCGGTCCGCTCAGCAGAATATGATTGAGCGCATCACCGCGCTTGCGTGCCGCTCCGACCATGATTTGGAGACGTTCGACGGTTTTCGGCTGACCGGTAAAATCGGAAAACCGCGGTGGTCGAAGCCTATTTTCTTCCGTTCCGTTATGTTGGTTCAGCACGACATGCGGTGCACTCATAGACTTTCAACGGAGATTGTATCACAAAATTTGGAAAGAATCACCTACGCAATCACGCCCCAAAAACACACCGACTAAGCGCGAACACAACGTTCTATTCTGTACCGGCTCTTCGCAAACCGCAACCTTTATCTATTCGCCCTTAAACTGCGCCGCCAACTGCGTCAGTGTCTTTTTGGCATCGCCGTAAATCATACGAACGTTGTCTTTTAAAAACAATTCGTTCTCCAGCCCCGAAAAACCTTTTCCCTGTCCGCGTTTGAGCACCAGTACGGTTTTCGCTTTGAAAACCTCCAATATCGGCATGCCGTACAACGGCGAATTTTTATTTTCGACCGCTGCCGGATTGACCACATCGTTGGCTCCGATCACAATCGCAACATCCGTTTCTTGGAAACGCGCATTAGCGGCTTCCAACTCCGTCAGTTGGTCGTAATCCACATCCGCTTCCGCGAGAAGGACATTCATATGTCCCGGCATACGCCCTGCCACGGGATGGATGGCATAAAATACTTCTGCGCCGTTCTCCGTCAATTTTTGCACCAACTCTTTTACCGCATGCTGTGCCTGCGCCACCGCCAACCCGTACCCGGGAACAATCGCCACCGTCCGTGCCGCTTCCAACGGGAAGTAAGCATCTTCCGCCATCATTGTCTTCGGCTTGCCGGAAGATTTCGATTGTGCTTTTGTTTCCGACGCCTCAAAGCCGCCCAATAATACTTTTCCGATCGAACGATTCATGGCTTTGCACATGATGAGCGTTAAGATGAGACCGCTCGTTCCGACCAAACATCCTGCAACGATAAGAACTTTGTTGAGCGAAATCAGCCCCGCCGCACACGCCGCAACGCCCGACAGACTGTTCAACAGCGCAATTACCACCGGCATGTCACCGCCACCGATGTGGAGTGTGAACAGAATTCCTGCGATGAGGCTGAATGCAATCATTGCATAAAACGGATCGAAACCGAAGATACTTTGAGATACAATCCAACCGCACGACGACCAATACAAAAAACACAAGAGGGCAAAGCAAACATACGGTTGGAACGGAAATACAATCGAACCGCTCGGCAATTTTCGACTTAATTTTCCGTACGCAACCAAACTTCCCGTGAAGGTAATTCCGCCGATGATAACAGCCGAGACGATGGCAACCTGTGTAAAAACAACCCCTGTCCCAACCGAATCGTCCGAAGTATGCATTAATTTAAGCCCTTCGACAACACCAACCAACAAACTCGCCAATCCGCCGAAGCCGTTAAACAATGCCACCAATTCCGGCATCGCCGTCATTTTGACGTAAGACGCCGTCCAAATACCGATCAACGATCCAAATGTAACTATGCTGACCAATATCCATATGTTTTTCGGCGGGAACGCCCACAAAGTCGTTGCCACCGCCAACAGCATCCCGATACCTGATAAAACATTGCCTTTTCTTGCGGTCGCCGCCCTTCCCATCAGTTTGAGACCGACTATCAGCAAAATTGCCGCTGAAACGAAGAAAGCGTCCATAACTACTTTTTAAACATTTTCAGCATGCGGTCGGTCACGCAATAGCCACCGACCACATTGATGATGGCGAAAAAAATTGCTACGTAACATAAAACCTCCGTTATCGCATCCGTTGTATATGACAACGCCGCCAACGCCCCTACCAGCGTAATTCCCGAAATCGCATTGGTTCCCGACATCAGCGGCGTATGCAGCTGTGACGGAATTTTTCCGATCAGTTCAAAACCCAGCCAACCTGCCAACACCATACAAAATGCCAGCCATCCGTAATCTATACTTACCGTCTCCATATCTTTATTCCGAAATCCTTTTCGCCAAAGATAAAGGAAATTTTTGCGTTACCGCTCCTGCAATCCCGATTAACGCGGCAAATCCATTAGGTACGGTTCTTTTTCGCCGCTCAAAACTTCATACGGCACACCGCAATCGCCCAATTTAACAATAAACTTTGCCATATGTCGCAACGTCCACCGATGACTGATAAAATTTGTCGCATTAAAAAACAACAGAACGCAATCTACCCAGACGGAACGATGCTCAACGTAAAAAAGAGCCAGACGGGACTTGATCGGACGACAGATATGCAGATAAGCATCGTAAGGATTTGAATAGTGAGACAACAGCCCCCCCTCCCGTGACATAAACAGAACAGCAAAATCAGATATCCCGGGGAGAATGCTGATAATATCATTCTCTCGCGATGTAAAATCTTGATACTCTAAGACAGCCCTCGGCCTCGGTCCGATCAGCAACATATCGCCTTTAATAACGTTTATCAGTTGAAAAAATTCATCCAACTTCAAAAATCGCATTATCCATCCGATTTTTGTGATTCGAACATCCGAAAACGATGTATAAGGGTTAACTGCATCTGAATTTACTATCATTGTTCTCAGTTTGATCATTGAGAAAAGTTTCCCATCCTTGCCTACCCTATCCGAGATATAAATCGGATTTTTCCGATCCTGAAGAAATACGATAACGATACAAAAAATAAGCAACGGACTTAGTAAAATCAGCAAAAACAACGCAAGAATCCGCTGTGTGAAATTCCAAAACATCATCCTGAGTGTCGCTTATAAAAACGATAAATTCAATGTTTTTGATAAAAGATCTTTTTTGGGGCGAACAAGATAATACCAAAAGCATCAATTTTCCGCTTCCTCACATATGCTTGAAACAAGCAAACATCTAGACAAAGCTATTTTCTGCTATCAAAGATTATTCTTTTTCAAAAAACACTACCTTTAACCATATCCCAAAACCCCATTTTCCCCTCATTTTCCCTAAACACGCTATTGACGTGCGTAAAAATGGCGATTTAATAAAAGAAAGTGCTTTAAATTTTATGAACAAGTCAGAACTCATTGAGGAAATCCAGAAACGCATGGGCGAGAAAACCACGCGTGTGCTTGCCGAAGAGGCGTTGTCCGCCGTCTTGGAGTCCGTCAAACACGGGATCGAAAAAGATCAAATGGTGCAGTTGGTCGGCTTCGGTACGTTTTCCGTTTCCGAACGCAAGGCGCGCAACGGCGTCAATCCGCAAACGGGAAAGCCTATCAAGATCGCCGCTTCCAAGAGCGTTAAGTTTAAGCCGAGCGCGCATTTGAAGGATTTGTGCTAGGTCGAAAGGTTCAAAGGCAGCCGATACTTCCGCCGTTTGTTTTAGTGCTTTGAGTTTCTTATGTTTATCAACACGGTTTTATTGGATAAAGCGAGTAAGGTTATTCCGAATCCGAATATTCTTGTCAATCTGGTTTCGAAACGCGTGAAGCAGTTGCGGGACGGTTCCGTTCCGTTGGTACAATCGCTTGAGAAGCTGACGTTGGAAGACACGGCGTTGCGCGAAATCATCGAAGGGAAGATCACCTACAATTTTTAGGGGTTCACCTGCGGGCTTCGGATGTGTTCCGCTTCCGGCGAAAAGACAAAAGCGTTTTTGAATCGGAGGTTATCGCATGATTTTTTCATCGGAAAAACCTTCGAGGCGGGAATCGTTCTTTCGGGCACCGAGATAAAATCGTTGCGTGGCGGGAACTGTGTCATAGAGAAGTCCTTTGTGCACTTAGATCGCTACGGTCACCTCGTGTGGCTAAACGGTTATATCGATGCATACAAGTTCGGGACGTCGGAAAATCACGAACCGACGCGAAGTCGTTTTTTATTACTTCACAAGCGGGAAATTGACGAGTTGCGCGGTGCGTTGGAGCGCAGGGGCGAGAGTATTTTTCCCGTAAAGCTCTATTTCAAGCACGGCTTGGCGAAATTGGAAATTGCGATTTGCAGGGCGAAGAAGCAGTACGATAAGCGTCAGGATTTGAAGAAGCGCGCGGAACAGCGGGATGCGGAGCGTTCGGTTCGGCAACGGTTTAAATAGCCGTGTCGTGTTTTGCAGTCCTTCGGAAACACGCAACACCGTAGGTTTTGTATTTTCATGGTGCGTACATGCCTTCGTGTGCGTTTATGTGCTCCCGTCTGATGCGTCCAAGCGTGCGAGTATATTCGACATCGAATATGTCGTGTGCGGTTTTGGAAAGTGAAAAGCAAACAACGGCATAAGTTCCATGTATTTTCGGCAACATTTTAAGTGATTCACGTTATTCTTTTTCGTCCTGAAATTCCTCAAAACACGGGAAACATCGGGCGTTTGTGCGCCTGCACTCGTACACGCCTGCATCTCATTCGGCCGCTCGGTTTTTCATTGTCCGACCGCTATCTGAAGCGCAGCGGAATGGATTATTGGCAGTATCTGGATGTTCGGGAGTATATCGATTTTGAGGCGTTTTTAAGTTCTCCCGAGCGCCCAAAACGCATCTGGTTGCTGACCACGCATGCGCAAAAGATCTACACGGAGGTTTCTTTTCTGGATGAGGACGGAATTTTGTTCGGAAACGAAGGTTCGGGTTGCCCCGATTACGTACATAAGGAATTTGAAAATTTCCGCATCACCATTCCAATGATACATCCGAAGGTACGTTCTCTCAACCTGGCAACCGCCGTTGGTATCGTGCGTTACGAAATCCTGCGCCAATGCGGGTGCTGATTTTTTTCGGAAAAAATCGCCCGAAATTCAAAGTTTCATAAAAACAACCTTCTCGTACCGCGCACGGAAAACAAAAGTTTTTCATTTCCGAGCCTCGGAATTCGGACAATCCGTCATCGTCGCATCGCGTTCGAATATCGACAAAAATAATCGCCGCCCTCTTGTTTTTATCCGATATTCAACGAAAATCCGGGCATCAAAACGCTTCTCCGAATAACTCGAACAGATAACGTTCCAACGTTTCTCCCAAAAACGGTCGGTTGTCCTTGTCGAATTCCAGGGTGTGGCGATTGCCGTTCTTTTCCAATTCCCGCTTATCAAAAGAAACAACCTGCCATTTATCCTTCTGCGGTTGAAGCAACGGTTCGAAGTGCACGACGGCACCGAACCACGTAAAATCAATTTTCCAGCCGTAAAATTTTCCAGACGGCAACGATCCTAAAGCGGTGTTTTGTGCCATAAAATCGGGAATTTTGTTGGTCGCAACCGAAAGCGTAAAGGCAATCGGTTGCGCTTTTAAAAAATGCGTAAAGTTACTTTTGGCTCGGAAAAATTCCAACGGATCCAAAGAAACCAGGTTTTCACAATTCCATTTTCCGTGCACGTTCGGATCCCTGGATTTAGATTTTTGTGCATTATACCAATGCGCAAAGGTTTGTTCCGTTCCGACCGACAAGCCGACTTCGAAATGCACATGTGCATAGTACAAACCCGGCACATTGCCGGTACATCCTATGATGCCCAAAAGCGTGCTTTGTTCCACCGATTGTCCGATTTTTAACGTTGGCTCGACGGACGCCAAATGCGCATAAAGCGTGTAAAAGCGCAAATTCGGTTCAAAGTGTTCCAACACCACGTAATTCCCATACACACTGTTTTTCGGGTTCGTGTTGATATAAGCCACTTTCCCCGGCAAAGCGGCGAAAATACAATCCTGCGGTATATAACGGCGATCGCGATGAAGCGATTTCATATCCGCTCCCGCGTGAAATTTTTTGCCCTGATTGCGCCTGCATCCCCATAAACCGGATACAAGTCGTCCGCTTTGCGTCGGCTGAATATAATCCGCAAGCGGCTTGTTGTCGAAAAATGCGCGATTATCCGTCGGCCACCGCGGCAATCCCGGTGCAAATTGAGGTACCGCCGAAACAGTTTTTTTCGGCTCGGTTTTTGCTCGAAATACTTCGGTTGCTTGCCCGTTTTTTCGAACAACACGCGGTTTCCCGATATTTTCGGATGGCGCCGTTTTCTTCGGAGGAACACTCGGCAGAGACGGTGCAACCCCCTTCTAAATTTCCAAAGCAACCGCCTTTGTCGCCGTTCCGAACACCACAAGCAACATTGACGCCCGAATAAACTTTTTATAGAAATAAAGCATCGCCCAATGGTATTACTTCCCCTTCAAAGCGTCCAATCGATTTTGCAAGCCGTTCCGTCGCTGAAGGTTCTTGTGATCGGTGACGGGATGCTGGATCGTTACATTTTCGGGGATGCGGAGCGGATCTCGCCCGAAGCACCCGTACCGGTCGTTAAGGTTGAGCGCGAAGCCTGTCGATTGGGAGGCGCCTGCAACGTCGCATTGAACCTCAAGAGTTTGGGTGCACATGTTACGTTTCTCGGAGTTGTCGGAACGGATGAAGCGGGAAGTACGTTGCAACGGTTACTGAAAGAAGCCGATATCGAATTTTGTGATGAAAATTTTCGTTCCGACGTTCAAACAATCGTTAAAACACGCGTCGTTGCGCGTCATCAACAACTGTGTCGGTTGGATCGGGAAAAGAAATTTTCGGAAGCGTCGGTTGTCGCCGTTATCGCACAAACAGAGGCGTTTTTGCAAAAAAACGCCGTTTCCGCGATTTTGGTATCCGATTACGCCAAAGGAACGGTTACGCAGGCACTTTTGAACAAACTGGTTGAACTGAAAAAATCTTATTCCTTTTTCCTTGCCGTCGACCCGAAGCCGAAGAATAAACTTTGCTACAACGGGATTGATTTACTGAAACCCAATCGCGCCGAAGCGTTTCAGCTGGCAGATTTCAACACCGACTCAAACCAAACATTTTCCTCGGATACTGTTGCGAAAGAAATTTTCAACCGTCATTCGGTGCGTTATCTTACCGTTACGTTGGGGGAACAAGGGATTGCGCTTGCGGAGAACGGTGGCAAAACGCAGACGGCACCCGCCGTCGCAAAGGAAGTTTTCGATGTTTCCGGTGCCGGCGACACCGCGCTTGCGGCACTGACGGTCGCTTTTTGCACCTATCGTACTCCGTCGGAAGCGATCGCGTTCGCGAATTTATTATCGGGCATTGTGATCCGTAAAGTCGGAACGGCGGTGACGACACCCGAAGAAATTTTGGCGTATGCTTCCAAAACCGGCTTTGTTTCTTGATCGCGACGGAACGCTGATTGAGGATTTGCACTATCTGTCCGATCCGAACAAGGTACGTTTGTTGCCGGGGGTACGCGAATGTTTGGTGACATTAAAAAAAGACGGTTGGTTGTTCTTTTTATTCTCCAACCAAAGCGGCATTCGGCGCGGTTTCTGTACGCTCGAACAAGTCAACGCCTGCAATCAGCGCATGCTGGATCTTATTGGTCTCGGGTGGGATTTATTCACAAAAACCTGCCTCGCTCTCGGAACGGCGGAAGAACCTTGTGGATATCGCAAACCGTCGCCGAAATTTATCCTCGAATGCCTGGAAACATTTTGCCTCGATCCGAACCGTTGTTGGATGATCGGCGATAAGAAAACGGATGTCGAAGCGGGACAAAAAGCGGGTATTCGAACGATTTTGATACAACCGCAAAGTGGAATTTTATCAAAAAATTCGCCTCAAACCGTAGTTTGTAAGGATTTTTCCGAGGTCCTTAACCGCCTGCGGGAGAAAAAACGGCAAATTTAAGCATGTTGGGACGACAACCGCCTCGAAGGTTTATTATTGAAATATATTAAAAATGCCAGGAAAGGCGGGATGTTATCGATATTTGGTTGTCGACTGTATTCAAAAAGCAAAAAACGCACGAAAAAACGATAAAAATTGCTGTTGCAACCTGCTTTAGGGGCGACTTCCGTCGCAGTTCAATCTCACAGCCCGTTGCGTGTTCGAAGCCGCAAAATTGTCTTCCGTTTCCCTTACGCCAAACGCTTCTCTTTATAAACAAGCCCGAAAAGAACCGTCGCCAGCACGATCATTACCGTTACGATCGACAAACCCGAGCGATAGGCTTCCGATAACAAATGCGCTTCTTTGAAATTATCGATCATCCATCCGACAAGCGGTTGTCCCAAGCCGCACAAAATCATACAAAGGGCGTTGCAAAACGAAACGGAACTGGCGCCGAGAGAGGAGGAATTTAAATTGGCAACTCCCACAAATCCGATGACCTGGACACCGCAACAGATCCCCAAAAGCACCATCAGACACACCATGGTCCCGAATGATGCCTCTCCCGTAACGAGGAAAACGGTAAAAAGAACGGCTGCCGCGATACCTCCGAACACCATCGGTTTTTTGCAGGAACGAACGGTATCGGAAATCCATCCCATGATCGGGCAGGAAATCGCCCAGCTCAAATTCAAAAACGACACCAGCTGTGCCGCTTCCAGAGTGGTAAAATGACAAACATTCGTAAAATACGGAATACTCCAAAGGTCGGCAAAGGTCGCAAACGGCATCAGCAACGCTCCCGTCATGATACCCGCCGCCCAGGCACCCGGCTTTTTGGCGATTTCCCACAGACGCCCGCCCAATTCCCTCCAAAGCTTCTTGTCGCGCGGTGCCAAATGCGTATCTTTGGGAACAAAAACACACAGCAGCAACGTGACGATGATCCCGAAACCGCATGCCGTCAGCCAGATATTTCGATATCCCGTATTTAAATAGGCAAAACCGTTTTGCGAACCGATGGAACCGAACATGCCCAACATCGTCGTTAACCCCGACAACATCGCCCATTTGTTTTGCGGAAACCACGTGGTGCACAAATACATCACGCCGACGAAACCGAAAGCGGATGCAAAACCCATCGCGAACCGCCCCGCCCCCAGGAAGAACAACACTCCCGTCGGAATAAGCGGCAACAGACACGCCAACGCCAACAGCAGGCAATTCCCGACGAGCAGCTTTCGTCCGCCGAACGTGTCAAACAGTGGTCCCACAAACAACTGCATCGGGGAATAAATCATATAATACAGGCTCATAACCGTCGACATTTGTGTCAGCGAAAGTTCGGCAACGGGCGAATTCGGCACCTGTCCGAGTAAACTCGGAATGACGCGAACAAAAAGCTCGTATAAATAAAATAACGACCCGATGAACCAAATTCCGTATGCTTTACCGCCTGCTTTCTCCATAAATAAAACCTGGTTCTAGGGAAACAAACAACAAACACTGTTGCAAGTCAAACAACACATTTTTTCGCCGAAAAATCCCTTTTTGCAAAGGTCTTTAATCTCTCGGAATAATCCGGTACAATGGATACCCATTGCAGCTTTCGAAGTATGAAAAACAGGGGCGTTTTTAGTCCTTTCGGTAAGTGTATGAAAATAGATGCGTTTTTGGAAATTCGTACCTGAGACTGTTCAATTTTCATCCGTTACGTAACCGAACAACCTAAAGCGGCGGCAGCTTGTATTTTGGCAATTTCCGACAATGTTTTTCGCGAAACACCTTCAAAAACCACTCGCACTGCGTTCCTTACTGGAAAAATTCCCACAAAAGAGCAATCGTTTTTCTCCACACCTTCCGAGATGCTTTTAAAAACACCTCTATATACGCGCCCGCAGATACTGATCGACTTTATCCGCCGTAATCACGCCGTAATTGACGGTGCCGAGCCAACCGGACATGATAATCCCGACCGAACCCGCATGGTATAAACCGTGTACGTGTTGCGGCAGTTCCATGGAAACCTTCAACCCCTCGAATTTGGTCCCGAACGACGCGCCCTCCCAATGTTGCGTGTAACGTTGAAAGGTGCGCGGCGTCGCCACTTCGATCCAGGAAATTTTATCGACCGCATGCGGTACAAAACGCTCCAAGGTTGCCAAGGTACGTTGTTTGAGCGTTTCTTTCGCCGCTTTATAATCCTCTTCCGACAAATTTGCCCAATCGTTCCAAAGGGCGTTGGTCGAAGCGACAATCGTGTACCGCGGCGTCGGGCTGTCGGGGCGAATACTCGGATAATAAACGGAAAACGTCCGACTTTTGGTATCAAATGCCTTTAAAGAGGCACTCGAAAAACGTTCCTCATCGGACGTAAAAATCAAATCCCCGATGTTCGGCAACGTTTCGCCCTCTTTAAACCCCATGTACACCTGACAGGAGCTGTTGTTTAAACGCACCGCCTTTGTCTCCACGCGAAAGGCTTCATCGATGTCATTCGATTCCAATAGGGATAAAATCGTCGCTTTCAGATTGGCATTCGACACAATCGCTTTGCACGCGATCGCTTCGCCGTTCACCTGTAAACC